>JAAZCS010000159.1 GCA_012513125.1 Treponema sp.
GGATATATTACAGAAGGTCAGTATTATTTGAAAGGTGGTCGTATTGAACCATTTGGATCTCTATCTCGTCTAAAACAGAATGTAAATGGAAATACAAGACCTGATCATCGTGCTCTAATGGATGGAATGATAAGACTTTATGCTAGTTATAAAGATACTCTTGAAAAGAAATCCATGGGATTTATGATGAGTACTTGGGATGATAAGCTTTTGAATTTTGGACGTCAGTTTGAAAGTGAAATGATGGATTTGTCAAAAAATATATCACTTGAAAATGCTCTTGATCTTTGTTGGAAAATATTATCTGATTGTTTTGAACCGGAAGAAACTGGATTAAAAACTTCATTAATTGATCAATATTGGCCAAAGAAATAGAGGTTTAGCGTATGGCAAAAATTAAGCTGACAAAAAACGAGTTAAAAGTTCAAAAAGATGCTCAGAAAATGTATAAAAGATATCTTCCGACTTTATTACTTAAAAAACAACAGCTTCAAAAGGAAATACGTACAATTGACATGAAGGCTAAGGAAGTAAGGGCTTTACGCGTTCAATTGGAAGAAGACTTCAATAAATGGATTGCCGTTTTTGGTGAAAAAGAAGCTTTCTTGCCAGATATAGTTTCTGTAAAAAATATCAAAAAAACTACAGGAAATATAGCTGGTGTAATAATTCCAATTTATGAAGGGGCTGATTTTTCCAGAGGTGATTATGATTTATATTCAACGCCGATTTGGATTGATTTAGCTGCAGATAGAATGGAGAAAGTTCTTTCCTTAGATTTGGAAGCTGAAGTTTTGGATGAACAGGTAAGATTGTTATCAAAAGAATTAAGAACAACTTCTCAAAGAGTAAATCTATTTGAAAAAGTTAAGATTCCTGAGACAAAAGCAAATATTAAGAAAATTTCTGTTTATTTAGGTGATGAGCAAGTTGCATCTGTTGTAAGAAGCAAAATTTCTAAAAAGAAATTGCAAAATGCAGCAGAAGAAATGGGGGCTGAATAATGATTGAACCAATGAAAAAAGTCTCTATTGTTATTCTTGATAAAGAAAGAGAAAATGCTCTTAGACAATTAAGAAAAATTGGATTAGTTCATCTAGAAAAAATAGAAGGCTCAAGTGAAAAACTAACTGCTTATAAAGAGACACTATCAAATATTATTGTAACCGAATCAGTTTTAGGAGAAATTAAGCTTCCAAAAACTTCAAAGGTTTTAATTAATAAAATTAGCAATGATGAAGTAGTAAATCTTTGTAAAGATGTTGTTACAAAGTCTGAAAGAAAAAAGCAATTGTTTGAAGAAATTTCAAGTGATGTTTCTGAATTGGAAAGATTTCAAAATTGGGGATCAGTAAACCTAGATGATTTTCAATATCTAGATGAAAAAGGTATTTCTCTTAAGATGTTTGAAATTCCTATTGATAAATATTCTCAATTGGATGAAAAATTTGAAACTATTCTTGTTAATAATGACAAAAAAATCGTACGTTTTCTATTAATCAATAGTGGAAAAGAAAGACCTGAATCATTATTACCTGAAGCTTTTGAAATTCCTCTTCCTAGATTATCAACAGAAATTTTGGAAAATGAAATTTCATCATATAATAAAGAAATCGATGAAATAGAAGATTTTTTCAGAAATAAAGCAATTTTCTTGAAGAATGTTAGTGATTATAAAAGAATTGTTGAGTCAGATATTGAATTTGAAAATGTAAATTCTGGAATGTACCGTGAAAATCTAAAATCTGAAAATGATTTAGCTTGGATTTCTGGTTTTGTACCTGAAGAAGATTTGTCTGTTCTTCAAAAAGCTTGTGTGGATAATAAATGGGCTTTAGCTTTTGATGATCCTGCTGCTGATGATGTTGATGTTCCTACAAAATTAAAGAATAACAAGTTTGTTAGCTTGATATATCCACTAACTGATTTCTTGGGTACTGTTCCAGGTTATCACGAATATGATATTTCAGTATGGTTCTTGTTCTTCTTTACAATATTCTTTGGAATGATTTTTGGTGATGGTGGATATGGCATTTTAGTAACAATTGTTGCTTTAATAATGATAATTAAGAATTCGATGTCAAAGAAATCTTTTTCACCATTATTAGGTCTGATTTTGCTATTAGGGATTGCTACAATAGTATGGGGTACTGTTACTTGTAATTGGTTTGGATTAACAATGGAATATATACCAAATTGGTTAAAAAATATTTCAATACCGTTTATTTCCAATGCTTATTCAGATTTAACATGGGCTCCATTCTGGGATGCAGAATCTCAATATAGATTAACGTCAGCTCAAAATATGCAGATATTCTGTTTTATGTTAGCTTTGTTCCAATTATCTGTAGCTCATATAAAAGGAATGAAGTCAAATATAAAATCGTTAAAGTTCTTTGGTGAATTAGGTTCTTTATTACAATTGATAGGAATGTTTTATGTCGTATTATCAATGGTTGTAAGTTCAAATATTTTCTCATTCGGACTGAAGATTTATGGAATACCAGTTGGAACTGTTGCAATAAGTCTTATTGTATTTGGTTTTGCACTAAGTTTCATATTTTCTAATTACTCGGGAAATGTTGCTCAGTCTATATTAGAAAGTTGTAAAAACATTATTTCTGTTTTGTTAGGTGTTGTAAATGTTTTTTCAGATATAGTTTCATATATCAGATTATGGGCTGTAGGTCTTGCTGGTGCAGCAATATCAAATACTGTAAATGAAATGGCCGGACCTTTGTTAGGACATTTTATTACATTTATTGCATTTGTTGCGTTAATTTGTTTTGGACATGGATTAAATATGATATTGAATCTATTGTCAGTTATTGTTCATGGCGTTCGTTTGAATACATTGGAATTTTCTACTCACTTAGGAATGTCATGGTCTGGTTTCAAATATAGTCCTTTCTTTGAAAAGACAAATAAATAAAATATATACGTAGGAGTTAATTATGACTTTTGATTTTGGAATGTTAGGTGCAGCAGTTGTTATGGGAATAGCCGCTATTGGTTCTGCTATTGGTATTGGAATTGCAGGACAAGGTGCAATAGGTGCTTGGAAAAGATGTTATATAAATAATAAACCAGCTCCATTTATTTTAACTGTATTTGCAGGTGCTCCTTTGACTCAAACTATTTATGGTTTTTTGTTAATGCAAAACATGATTAGTTCTGAGAAAAATCCAGGATTTTTGTTAGGATTAGGCATTGCATCTGGATTAGCTATGTGTTTTTCTGCTATAGCTCAGGGAAAAGCTGGTGCTGCAGGAAGTGACGCTCTTGGTGAAACAGGAAAAGGATTTGCTCAATACATAATGGTTGTAGGTCTTTGTGAAACTGTAGCTTTGTTTGCTATGGTATTCAGTATGATTGTTTGCTAAAAGAAAAATAATTGTGAAACACCACTAAAGATTATTACTTTAGTGGTGTTTTTTTTATTGTAGAGAAATTATATTTGAATATGGTATAATGATTATATGGATACAAAAGAAATATTAATTGGTGGTAAGGGATATACAAAACGAATAGGTATTGGTGGTCATAATTCAGTATCAATTCAGACTATGTGGAAATCTAGCATCAATAATGTATATAATAATAAAATTGAATTAGAAAAGATTATTAATGACATTGAAGAGTTACAAAAATTAGGTTGCGATATTGTTAGATTTGCAGTTCCTAATGAAGAAAGTGCAAAAAGTTTAAATGAAATCTCAAAATATACCTCAGTTCCATTGGTAGCAGATATTCATTTTGATTATAAATTAGCATTGGAGTGTGTTAAGAATAATATAGCAGGGATTAGAATTAATCCTGGAAATATAGGTTCTGTTGAGAATACAAAAAAAGTGGTTGATGCTTGTAGAGAAAATGGTATTGCAATTAGAATTGGTATAAATTCGGGAAGTCTTCCTAAAGATTTGCAAGAAAAAATAGCATTAAAAGAAATAAGTAGAGCTGAAGCTTTATGTGAAACTGCTGTAAGAGAATCTTCAATATTTGAAGATTTAAAATTTGATCAATATGTTGTAAGTATGAAATCTTCCGATGTACAAGAAACAATAGATTGTAATCGTTTTTACGCAAAAAAATATAATAATCCTCTTCATTTGGGAGTTACAGAAGCAGGTCCACTAATTAGTGGAGTTGTAAAAAGTTCAATTGCTTTTTCCACATTACTAAATGAAAAAATTGGTAGTACAATTAGAGTTAGTTTATCTTCTTCTGAGGAAAATGAGGTTATTGCTGCAAGAAATATTTTGAAAGAATGTGGAATAAGAAAGAATGGTGTTACATTAATTTCATGTCCTCGATGTGGACGTCTTGGATTTGATGTTCATTCTTTTGTAGATCGTTGGCAAAATCGATTATTAGCTATGGATAAAAATATAACAGTTGCAATTATGGGGTGTGTCGTGAATGGACCTGGGGAAGGAAAACATGCTGATATTGGAATTGCTGGTGCAAATAATAAGGTGATAATTTTCAAGAAAGGCAAAATAGTACAAACAATTGATGAGAAATATGCCGATAAAGTATTTGAAGAGGAATTAAAATCTTTATAATGAAAAAAACAACCATTTCTACAATCTGCATTTTGTTATTAACGCTATCTGTTTGGGCTCAAAATTATAATTCACCTTGTGTTATTTCTTATAGAAAATCATTGCTGTCATTTAATAATAAAGATTATGCAAAAGCCCTTCAATATAGTGAAGATGCTATTGACCAACGTAAATCGCAGATGAAAGAGCAGGAAGAAAAATTAAGAAAATCTTTATCGTCAAGAGCCGTTGCTTCAGCTGGAGATGATATATCAAAAATTGTCAAAGTATTAACAGATAGAAGTGAAAACGATATTCTTGATATTATTAATTATTATACAAAAAAATATGGAATAAATTATTTTAATAATTCTATTTCTAATCTAATGGATTTTTTACGAAAAATTGAGGAATACCCAGAAGCACAAAAAATAATAGCTGATGTATACAAAATTGAAGGTGAATACGATATTGCAGAAGAATATTATTTAAAAGCGTTGAGCAATATTGATGTTTTTGATGTTCATGATGATAAATATGAAATATTATATCTTTTGGCAGATATTAGCCGATTAAAAAAAGATTATAATTTAATGGAAAAAAGACTATTAAATATTTTTATAGATGACAAATATTATTTGAATAATTCATTGCAAAATAATATGGTTCATACAATTTCACAAAATAAAAAAGATTCAGTTGAAAAATATTTTGAATTATACAGAGCTACATCTTATTTTTCATTAAAAGCATATTCATTATTGTATAACTATTATGAAGAAAAAGGGGAGACTGATAAAGCTCTCAGATTATGTTCCTTGGCTACAATTACAAGTTTTTCAAAGATATACGATGTAGTAAAAAAGCGAGATTCAGATTTTAAATATATAACTGTCTCAAGTTTATTAGAAAAAGCTTCTGAGTACAACGATATTAATGCTTGGTGTATTGAA
>JAAZCS010000160.1 GCA_012513125.1 Treponema sp.
AAGGAAGATTTCGTGTTTGAATTAAATTGTTGAATTTTGAAATGTAATCTTTCACATATGTTGATTCTGAATTTTTTTCTTTAATAATAGGAAACATTCCAGATGCATCACCTGTTCCTAAAACCTTTTCTCCAGTAAGTCTCCAGTGAATATATCCTGCAAGTGTTGTTATAAAATTAATTTTTTGAATGTGTTCTTCATTATTCAAAATTGATTGATAAAGATGAGAAATAGACCATCTTTGAGGAATTGGGAATCCAAACAGTGACGATAAAGTTTCGGAAGCTTCTTGGGTAGTTGTGTTTCTCCATGTTCTGAAAGGAACTAGAAGTTCATCGTTTTTATCAAAAGGAAGATAGCCGTGCATCATCGCACTTATTCCACCAGCTTTGAATTTTTTTAAAGATATTCCATACCGATTCTTCACATCTTCTTTTAGTGATGAATAACATTGTTGCAATCCCAAGTCAATTTGCTTAATTGGATATGTCCACAATCCGTTATCAAATGAATTTTCCCATGTAAAAGAACTGTTAGCTATTGTTTCATTTTGACAATTTATCAACACTGATTTTATTCGTGTAGAGCCAAATTCTATTCCTAAAAAAACATTTCCATCTTGTATATCATTTTTATTTTTTTCAATATTTTCCATAAATCTATTTTACCTCATTTTTTGTAATTATAAACAATATAAAACGATTAACAATAAGTAAAATTATGTATTATCTGTTGTATAATAATCAAATAAAATCTCATTTACTACTAAGTGCAAAAAGGAATATAATTAAAAGAGGAAAATTTTATGAACAAGAATCATTTATTAAATATTCAACCAACATTGAATAAATCAGTAGCTAATAAAAATATAGCAGGTGCAAATATATTAATCTATCAGAATAACAAGGAAATTGGATATTGGGAAAGTGGGTATCGAGATATAGAGAATAAAACTGCTTTTTCAAGAGATACTATCTGCCGTTTGTATTCAATGAGCAAGCCAATAACAAGTGTAGCAATTATGACTTTGCTTGAAGAAGGCAAAATTGAACTTTATGATGAAGTAAAAGAATATTTACCTTTTTTTGATAAGCTTACTGTATGCAAGAATGGAAAAATAGAAAAGTGTTCTCGTCCTTTGATTATTCAAGATTTATTAAGTATGACATCAGGATATTCTTACGGCGGTGATAATAATGAATCAGAAAAACAAATATCAAAACTTCTTTATTGCGATTTAGATAGTTCTGCAGCAAAAGAAAACAATATTACAACAATGGATTTTGCAAAACGTATGAGTGAGATTCCTCTTTCTTTTGAACCTGGAACTGACTACACGTATGGACTTTCTGCTGACATTTTGGGTGCAATAATCGAAAACGTAACAGGAATGAAATTCTCATCATATTTGAAGATGAAAATATTTGAACCTTTAGAAATGAAAGATACAGGGTTTTATGTACCAGAACAAAATCAAAATCGTTTGTCAAAAGTCTATCAGAAAACTAAAGAAGGTAATTTATCTTTATATGAAAGTTGCCATTTAGGAATCCAAAATTCAATGAAATTAAATCCTTGTTTTGAATCTGGAGGTGCAGGTTTAGTAAGTACTCTTGATGATTATATGAAGTTTACAAGAATGCTTACAAATAAAGGTGAACTTAATGGAAAAAGAATTTTGCAAGCTAAAACAGTTGAATTTATGAAAAATTCTTCATTACGTGATAACTTACAACATTGTTTTGATAATAGAATGGAACATCTTTCTGGATATACTTACTGCAATTTGTTAAGAGTTTGTACAGAGCCATCTAAGGCTAGGGCAATAACAGAAAAAGGTGAGTTTGGTTGGGATGGATGGCTTGGAC
>JAAZCS010000161.1 GCA_012513125.1 Treponema sp.
CCTTGATACTATATGTCGTCAGGGGAGAAGTCAAGAAATTGGAGTAATATTCTCATCGCAAAATCCAAATGATATTCCTAAAGGTCTTTCAAATGTAATTAACACAAAAATATTTTTCAAATCTGATGCGAGTGCTGTAAAATATCACGGAGTTTCTGTATCTGAAAATGAGATGCAAAATCTTAAAAAAGGGTTTGCTGTAGCAGATATTCACGAGATGCCACAATTAAAAATGTTAAAGTTTCCGCTTGCTTTTGCTGGTGTTGTTAAAAGGGGGAATTAAAGTGGATAGCGATATCTCAATTCTTTCACTTTTGTCAAAACTAATTGATAATGAAGGACAAATCAAGGTGCTTCAGTTAATATCTGAAAACTATTTTGGTGAAGAATTACTTGAAAAAATACTTGAGTTCGGAGAGGAATAATTCATGCTTGAAATTGAGTATGAACTTATAAGACAAGAAGGAAATGGGCATGAGAGAATATTTCATACGGATGACAAGCTGAAAAAAATTGAAGGAAACGCTACATACATAAAAGCTCCAAATGCTAGAGGCAAAAGTACTCTATTAAATATACTTGCTCTTTCTCTCTATGGGGATAGACTTGATGAATCAGATAGTCGTATCTCAGAGTCACTTAGATCAGATATAGAGTACCTTTCTTCACGTAAAAATCAAATTTGTACATTCAATGTAAAATTCACGAGCAAAGATGGTAAGATTGAGCTTATTTCTACAAAAAAAAATGCTATATCTAATGATATTGAAGTAAAAGAAATTATAAATGGAAAAGAAAGATATCTGCCTTTTCATAAATTTAGGGAAGAATACTTTCTTGTTTATGATATTCCAGAAGATCCACTTAATCGGATTCCAGAAATTTTATCAGAAGTAAAAAATCAGCAATATAGATATCATAAAAAAATACAGGATTTTATACGATACCTTGGGGAAATCAAATCTGAGATTGCAAATTCGAGAGACGAAGATGAAATTATAAGGACGAAAACTTCAATATCGGAATATGAAGATAAAAAGCTAAATTTTAAACGTTCTATAGATGAAATTAGAGAACAAATAAGAATCCTTGAAAGTTTTCTTGCTCTTCGAGAATTTGAAAGGTATGTTGAATTTTCTTTTTCTCTTAATGAGTCTATAGAAAATAAAGGAAAAATAAAATCTAATCGTAAAAAAACAGCCAAGACATTTAATACACGGTATGAAAATAAAAGAAAACACATTAAGGGCAAGATCGACAAAATTAAAATGAATATTTCAGATTTGACCTATAATTTGAATAATCTATTTTTTAAACGAGACTCAAGGGAAATTGAACCCCACGTCGAATATCTAAAAATTTTGACATGGAGAGCTCTTTAGAAACATTTCAATTGGACAAATCCATTCATACAGAAATTGAATATTTTAGAAAGCAATTAATCAATTATTTGAGTCAAAAAGAGATTAAGGAATCTGGAAAAAAAGGCTCTTTTTATCATGAATTAATACATATTTTGGAGCAATACAAATCAATGGACATTTCTCTTCCGGGTCTAGAAAAAAGCATTGATGAATTTACTATCCTTCTTAAAGAAGAGTATGATAAAAATGAGAAGTTTAAGTCAATTTATGATGAATTAAATGAATCTCTCAATATTATAAAAGAGATTGAAAAAGAATTAAATGAAATACCAAATGAA
>JAAZCS010000162.1 GCA_012513125.1 Treponema sp.
ACTAATGTTTCCTGGCGTTACCCAAGTACATAAGAGACTTGCACTCTCTGGACTTTCTCACACAATAAAATGTGAAAATTTGTTTATATTTACCATTCAAGGCACACACATCGCATATACCTAATGGCGGTTTTACTGCACTTTGCAAGGCTTTTCGCCCGCTCAAACTTCACCACGGTTTGACAGTAGAATCGTCCGCAATCCGCCACTAGGCATATGCGTAGCGTTACCAACAAGCCTAAGAAAGAAACGATAGTGGTAATTTTGCAGTGAGAAAAAAGAAAAATGAAACAGCCACCCCACAAAACAGCACATTCGCAAGCCCTGACACACGAGCCGATACTTCAGCTTGCAAAAGAGCTGTTTTTTTGCCTACGCACCGAAGATAATTCGATACTACGACATAGATTGGCTGACTTGGAATTTACTTTTGAAAATACAAGGATAGCCGAAAACTTTTTAGAGTAGGCATGAACTATAAAATTTTAAAATTATGGCAATTTCAGATGTACAAACAAAAGGAAGCTGGTATTATGTTATTGATAGCAGTGGAAAAAGATCCGCAACACTTGCAGCATCAACTGGCGATTTAAAGGGAATCGGAATTGATTTCATTGTATTACAAAAAGGCAGTTGGTATTATACCTACGACGAAAAGGGAAAGAAAATAGGAACATTAGCAAGTTCCTCTGGCGACTTTAAAAATGCAGCAGGTAATTCCTTTAACCTTAAAAAAGGTAGCTGGATTTACACCTATGATAAAAATTGCAAAAAAACAGTAACAAGAGCGGCTTAATGACTGGAAGTTTTACAGCAATAGATTTTGAAACCGCCCAAGGTTATCGTTGGATCATTTGTCAGGTTGGATTGGTTCGGGTTGAACACGAAAAAATAATTGATGAAATCAATTTATTAGTACAACCACCTGATAATTATTACTGGGATAAATTCATTGACATTCATGGTATAACGCCAGAAGATACAGCCAACGCCCCAACCTTTGATAAAATTTGGCACAAAATAGAACCTTTCATAAAGAATCAAACCGTTGTTGCACACAACGGTTTGTCTTTTGATTTTCCCGTCTTAGAGAAAACACTTGAATACTATGGAATGAAAGCTCCATTATATGAAAAGTGTTGTACTTACAGAATATTCAAGGATAATTTAGCTTCGTTATGCAATAATTACTTGATTCCACTTAATCATCATGATGCTTTGAGTGATGCGAGAGCTTGTGCAAAATTGTTCCAAATACATTTGCAAAAACAATAATATTATGAGTTGTTTAACTGAAAAGACAATAGGTGAACTTTTAGATTTTAATTTTTTTATACCATCATATCAACGAGGGTATCGTTGGTCAGAAAGACAAATTGAAGATTTATTGGAGGATATAAATGCGTTTATACCAACTCAGATTGAAAAATCCGATAAAAAAACATGGTATTGTTTACAACCTGTCGTTGTTAAAGAATGTGATGAGAGGACTAAAATTGAAAATGATTTACAAGGAACATGGTATGAAGTAATTGATGGTCAACAACGATTAACATCAATTTTTCTTATTATTCATTATGCTAATGAAATGTGGGTTGGAAAACAAAAAGTTCCAGAATTTCAGTTAAAATATGAAACAAGAGAAAATAGTTTTCAATTTCTTAAACAACAAGAAATTAATGAATTAAAGGATGAAGCTGAAATAGATTATGAAAATATAGACTATTATCATATCAGTAAAGCATATAATAAAATTCATAATTGGGTTAAAAATTTCAAAAACACATACCATAAAGATTTTGACAACAATGATTTTCAATCGAAACTGAAATCATATTCAAAAGTTATTTGGTACGAGATTGAAGCTGAAAAGGACGCAATTGAAATTTTTACTCGTATTAATATGGGTAAAAT
>JAAZCS010000163.1 GCA_012513125.1 Treponema sp.
ACTTCAATACCTTCACCGTCAAATATCGCTTTCATTTCATTCAACGCACACGCTGTGTTTCCATTTTGATGAGGGCTACCATTAATCATTAATACATTCATATTTGCTCCTGTTTAAACAAATTATCTTTGGAATTTATGCATAAGTCAATTACTTGAATAAAATTGTTATTTTTACTACATAACAATTTTTTCTTGACAAATCCAAAATCTAGCATTATATTCAAATTATGATATTTTTATGTCATAACAAATTATTTGGAGGTAAGTTTGAAACTATCTGATTATGCAGAAGTAAGAAGCGGTTTGATTCTTTCACGAAAAATGTCAAAGGAAAAGACAAAATTCCGCTACAATCTTCTAAATTTAAAATCAATTAACACAGATTCTTCTATTAATATGCACACTTTGGATGTGTATGACGCTATTTCTGCCCTTCCACAAGAATATCTGACGCAAATTAACGACATCATAATTAGAAGTAGCACACCGTACACGGCTGTTTTGATTGATGAAAACACAAAAGACATGGTTGTGTCCTCAAACTTTACAATCATCAGAACAAATTCAAAAAAACTTCTTCCGCAGTTTTTATTTTGGTATTTGAACACTCAGGATATAAAAAAAGATATTATTAAAAACAGTGCCGGAAATATTTTAAGTGCGATTCGTCCACAATATTTTTCGGAACTTGAAATCGCAAATCTTACTTTGAGTGAACAAACGAAAATTGCAGACTTCAATCTTACCGCATTAAAAGAATTAAAGCTGTTGGAAAATTTGCAAACTGAAAAACGCAAACTGTATCAAACAGAACTTGAAAAAATATATTCAGACTACACAAAGAAACAGCACTAAAACAGGAGAAATAAAATGACAAACAAATCTGATATCGAACACGTACTTTGGAATGCCTGCGACACTTTTCGCGGGAAAATAGACAGCTCACGCTACAAAGACTACATTCTTTCTATGCTCTTTGTAAAATATTTAAGCGATGTTACAAAAGAAAAATATGACACTTACAAGAACCAATACGATGGCGACAAAGAACGCATTCTCCGAGCAATGAAACGCGAACGTTTTGTAATTGATGACGAATCCTCATTTGATTATTTGTACAACAACAGAAACAATGTGGAAATTGGGCAAAAAATAAATGTTGCACTAAGTCATATTGAAGAAAACAACAGTGGCAAGTTGCGGAATGTTTTCCGTGCAATCGACTTTAATTCCCAAGTTGATTTTGGCGAAGTAAAGCAAAAGAATTCTATCTTAAAAAATTTGCTAGAAGATTTTTCTGATTTGGATTTACGCCCAAGCGTTTTAGGCTCGTCTGATATTATTGGCGACGCTTACGAATACATGATTGCAAACTTCGCGTCCGATGCAGGAAAAAAAGGTGGCGAATTCTTCACACCAAGTCAAGTTTCGGAACTTGTGGCAGAACTTGTTGAACCACAAGAAAATGACAGAATCTATGACCCTACTTGCGGAAGTGGCGGCTTGCTTTTAAAGGCTTACAAAAAAATTGAAGGTGGAAAAGTTGCAATTTACGGACAGGAATTGAATGCACAGACATGGGCGTTGTGTACAATGAATATGTTTCTGCATGGAGTTGATGACGCAACAATCTGGCAAGGCGACACACTTTCAAATCCGCAGAATATAGAAGATGACAAACTGATGAAATTCCAAGTGGTTGTGGCAAATCCTCCGTTCAGCCTTGATAAATGGGACAGCGGATTTCTATTGAATGCAACAACCGCCGACAATAAGAAAATTGACAAGATGACAGCATCGCTGGACTCTTGGAATCGCTTTGACTGGGGAGTTCCGCCAAGTTCAAAAGGCGACTACGCATTTGTTCTTCACATGTTGCACAGTCTTGATTCACAAAACGGACGCATGGGAATTGTGCTTCCACACGGAGTTCTGTTCCGAGGTGCAAGCGAAGGTAAAATCCGCAAAACAATTATTGAAGACTTCAATTTACTTGACGCTGTAATTGGGCTGCCTTCAAATCTTTTTTATGGAAAAGGAATTCCAGCCTGTATTTTGATTTTCAAAACAAACAGAAAAAACGATGACGTCTTATTTATTGACGCTTCAGGGGAAGAAAATTACGAAAAGGGCAAAAATCAGAACATCTTACGCGAACAAGATATCAAGAAAATTCTCCAAACTTACAAAGAAAGAAAGACCATAGAAAAATACAGCTATCTTGCCACACGCAAAGAAATTGCCGAAAACGAATACAATCTGAATATTCCCCGCTACGTTGATACATTCCAGGAAGAAGAAATTATCGATATTGAAAGCGTCAAGGCGAATATTTCCAACATTGAGAGTGAACTCAAAACCGTGCAAAAAAAGATGGACGGATATTTAAAAGAGTTAGGATTGTAGATAGAGGAGCGGAGGTTATCAGCATGGATATAGGAAAATATACAGAAAAAGTATTTGAGAAAATCAAACACATAAATGAGTTCGGACAAGAGTACTGGAGTGCAAGGGAATTACAGAAAGCACTTGAATATACACAGTGGCGTCGTTTTGAAGAACTTATTGAAAGAGCCAAAACTGCTTGTAAAAACAGCGGTTTCAACGTTCCTGACCATTTTGCCGACGTTGGCAAAATGGTAGAACTTGGATCAGGTTCTAACCGAGAAATAAGTGATATTGAACTTTCACGATATGCCTGTTATTTAATCGTTCAAAATGGTGATTCCAGAAAAGAAGTTATCGCTCTCGGGCAAACATACTTTGCGGTAAAAACCCGTCAACAAGAACTTATTGAAAATTACGAAGAACTTTCCGAAGAGCAAAAACGGCTTGCAGTTCGCAATGAAATGAAAAAACACAACACTTCTTTAGCAGATGCGGCTCATGATGCGGGCGTTATAAAGCCAATGGATTATGCAATTTTTCAAAACTATGGATATATGGGATTATATGGCGGATTAAAAGCTAAAGATATCAAAGAACGAAAAGGTCTTAAAAAGAGCCAAGAAATACTTGATTACATGGGAAGTACAGAATTGGCCGCAAATCTTTTCCGTGCAACTCAGACAGAAGAGAAACTTCGTAGAGAGAATATAAAAGGAAAAGCAGAAGCAAACAACACTCATTTTGAAGTTGGTAAAAAAGTCCGCCAGACAATACAGGAGCTTGGCGGAACTATGCCAGAAGACTTGCCAACGCCAAAGAAAAGCATAAAGCAAATTGATAACGAACAGAAAAAACTTGAGGATTTAAATTGACAGAAGAAATAAAAACACGCATTGAACAAATACAAAACGGCAAAGTACCAGATGGATATAAAAAATCACTAACTGGAAAATGGATAATTCCAGATAGTTGGAATGTTATAAAATTATCCGATGTTGCTACACATAAAATTCTTAAAAATACAGAATTAAAGTATAAAGAAACATATACAAATTCTGCAACACAGGGAATAATAAAGCAAACCGATTATTTTGATAAAAATATTTCAGGTTATTACATAGTAGATGAAAATGACTATGTTTATAATCCAAGAATATCAACATCTGCACCATGTGGACCAATTAACAAATCTCACATAAAAAAAACAGGAATCATGTCTCCTTTGTATACAGTCTTTTCAATGAATAAAGAAAATAAACAGAATGCTTTCTTTGAAGAATATTTTAGAAGTTCATTTTGGCATCGTTATATAAAAGAAATTGAAGAAAAACAAAAACAGAAAAAATATCTCATGCAAAAACTTCTATCAAACGACGGAAAGAAATTTACCATCGGCGATGTGGTGATTGATAAAGAGAAATGGAAAGAAGAGTCTTTTTCAAATATCTTTAATATTTTAAGGAATAATACATTTACAAGAGCTGACTTAAATTTCACTTCTGGATTAGTAAAAAATATTCATTATGGCGATATTCTTGTAAAATTTCCTTCTATACTTAATATTGAAAATAATATAGTTCCATTTTTAAATAATAATATACAACTAAAAGAAAATACGGATTATTTGCAAAATGGAGATATAGTAATAGCAGATACAGCAGAAGATTATACAGCAGGAAAAGCCATTGAAATAATTAACATAAAAGATAAACGTATTGTATCTGGTTTACATACAATTCCTTGTCGTCCAAAAACAAAATCATTTGCTCCTAAATGGTTAGGATATTATATTAATTCACCTACATTTCACAATCAATTGATACCCTTAATTACCGGTACAAAAGTATCCGCTATATCAAAATACGATATATCAAAAACATTTATCCCCATTCCTTCCATTCCCGAACAAAAAATCATTGCAGAAATTCTTTCCGCCGCAGACAAGGAAATAGAGCTTCTAAAAAATGGTTTGGAACAGGAAAAACAAAAGAAAATATCCCTAACTCAACTTCTTCTAACCGGCATTGCAAGGGTAAAAGTATAAATCTTGATGTCGCAAATTGTGACCACTTTGAAAGGAGAGATAATGGAAGAAAAAAAAGATATTAAATTATTCGAAGACAAACTAGTTCGTTCTGTTTGGAACAATGAAAAAGAAGAGTGGTTTTTCTCTATTGTTGACGTTGTTGAAGTATTAACTGACAGTGTAGACCCAAAACAATATCTCAAGAAATTAAAAACAAGAGATGAAGAATTGAATAATAGCTGGGGTACAATTTGTACCCTAGTTGAAATGAAAGGAAATGATGGTAAAAATCGTAAAATTCAATCCTCAAATATGAAAGGTATCTGGCGCCTTATTCAATCAATTACTTCCCCAAAAGCAGAGCCTTTTAAGTTATGGCTTGCTCAAGTTGGAAATGAACGACTGGAGCAAATTCAAGACCCTGAACTTTCAATAATACAAGCGTTGAAAGATTACAAAAAACTTGGCTATTCTGACAATTGGATTAATCAACGACTTAAAAGTATTGAAATCAGAAAGGATTTAACAGATCAATGGAAAGAACATAATGTTAAGGCAGGAACTCAATATGCCACTTTGACTGACATTATTTATCAAGCATGGGCTGGAAAAACTGCAAAAGAATACAAAGATTTTAAGGGACTAAAAAAAGAAAATCTCAGGGATAATATGACAAACGAGGAATTGGTTTTAAATATGCTGGCTGAACTTTCCACAACAAGCATAACAAAAGTAAAAAATCCTCAGACATTAAAAGGAAATGCAGAATGTGCTTCTGACGGAGGCAATGTTGCCGCAGTTGCAAAAAAAGAACTTGAATCAAAGACTGGTAAAAAAGTAATATCTCCTCTTTCTGCAAAAAGCATTCACTCAAAACAAATTCCAGAAGATGAAAAATAAACATCCATTGAATTTAAATCTTGATGTCGCAAATTGTGACCACTTTGAAAGGAGAGATAATGGAAGAAAAAAAGGCTATTACAGCAAAGGTAAAAACTGAAAACAAAATCTTCACACTACGAAATCAACAGGTAATGATAGACCGTGACTTGGCTGATTTGTACGGAGTTGAAACAAAACGAATCAATGAACAGGTTAAACGTAACATAGAACGTTTTCCAGAAGAGTTTTGCTTTCAGTTAAATGATCAAGAACTTGAAAATTGGAAGTCGCAATTTGCGACTTCCAATTCAGATAAAATGGGTCTTCTTAAACATCCTTACGCTTTTACTGAACAAGGTGTCGCCATGCTTTCCGCAGTTCTTCACAGTGAAACAGCAAAAGGAGCCGTAACATGCCAGAAACACAGAACATAAAGATGTCCACTTCTTACAAGCAAAATAATGTCCCTTTAAATGATGGAGAAACAGCGATAAGTAGCGATGAACACTAATTTAAATGCAGAAAAAATTCTTGAATACTTACAAAATCATAACTCTATTTCCAACAGCGAAGCACAAAATATTTTGAATATGTCTCCAGCTGGAGTAAGAAAAATATTTGTTAAACTTGTTGAACAAGGAATCTTAATTCCATCAGGTGCAAACAAAAACAGAATCTATCGTTTATCACAGGAGTCAAAAAAATGAACAATGAAATACATCAAGATATATACCTAGAAGACAACATCAGCAAAATTCCCGCAATTGAATTGCTATCTTCAATAAGCGCAGAACGTGTACCAGGCGGATATACATATATCACACCGGAAGATTGCAAGCTTCAAAGAGGCAGCGAGTACAATGTCATCTTAAAAGACGCTCTACGCGGTCAGCTTAGAAAAATAAACAGATACTCGTACGGCGGAGTTGAAAATGAATTTTCTGCAAACAACATAGAGCGCGCAATCGAGGATTTGGATGTGCCTCTTACAGACGGATTAATATGCTCTAGTGAAAAAATCTATGACATGCTTCTTCTTGGAAAAAGCTATACAGAAACTGTAGGCGAAGGAAAGATGCAGAGTTTCAATTTAAAATACATCGACTGGAAAAATCCTGAAAACAATATTCTGCAGGTAACAAAGGAATTTTATGTTGAAAGCAAAGATAAATTGCACGACGCAAGACCGGATATTGTTCTTTTTATAAACGGAATTCCTTTTGCAGTGATTGAGTGTAAGGCGCCAACTTTAAATGTAGATTTGGCAGTTGAACAAAATATTCGAAATCAACAATCAGAATATATTCCGCAGCTTTTTAAATTTGTTCAAATCATAATTGCAACAAACAAGAATTCTGTAAAATATGCAACAACAGGAACGCCTAAAAAATTCTGGAATGTATGGAAAGAAGACTCAAGTTTTCTTTCTGATAAATTGGAGCGATTCGTTTCTGGCAGAATTGAAACTGAGCAAGACAAAACATTACTTTCTCTTTTGTATCCATCAAGAGTTTTTGAACTCATAAAATACTTTGTTTTATATGATGCAAAAGTTAAAAAGATTGCACGCTACCAGCAATACTTTGCAATACAGAAAATTCTAAAAACAATCAAACAAAAAGATGACAACGGTAACCGTCAGGGCGGAGTTATTTGGCACACACAGGGCAGCGGCAAAAGTTTAACAATGGTTATGCTTGCAAAATTCATTTTGTTGGAGCTAGAAGATTGCCATCCAAGAGTAGTTGTAGTTACAGACAGAAAAGAACTTGACCGTCAAATTACAGATACTTTCACGCACACTCATCTACTACCGGTAAAAGCTACTAGCGGCAGAAATCTAGTTGAACTTATCAGCAAGAAAAAAGCTGATGTTATTACAACGATTATCAACAAATTTAACACAGCGGAACGACTTGAAGAAAAAGATTTTTCTAAAGATATATTCCTGCTTGTTGATGAAAGCCACCGCTCAAATTACGGACTTCTTGCAACAAAAATGCGTTCTGTTTTTCCAAACGCCTGTTACATTGGATTCACTGGCACTCCACTAATGAAAAAAGAAAAGAACACTATGGCAAAATTTGGTCCATTAATTCATAAGTACACAATTCAAGACGGTGTAAATGACAAAGCGATTGTTCCTTTAATTTACGAAGGGCGTTTTGTTGAGCAGAATGTTGATGAAGAAAATATTTAATTATGGTTTGAGCAGTCAACAAAACGTCTTACGGATTTGCAAAAACAGTATTTAAAACAGAAATGGAGCAACATTCAAAAGCTTACTTCCACAAATGCACGAATCAAGAGAATTGCATTGGACATCAACAATCATTTTACAACAAGCTACAAGGACACAGGATTCAAAGGGTTGCTTGCCACAAATTTCAAACGTGATGCAGTGCGTTATCTTGAATGTTTTGAGCAGATGAATGACTTGACTTGTGCAGTGTTGATTTCACCCCCAGATATAAGAGAAGGCTATGACGACATTGATGAAGAAACAGACGACAAGGTTATTTCATATTGGAAAAAGGCGATGGCCAAATATGGAGACGCAGAAACATACGAAGAGACAATAAAAGATAAATTTGTGCACGGCGATATTGATATTCTGATAGTTTGCAGCAAACTTCTTACAGGTTTTGACGCACCAATTTGCCAAGTTTTATACATCGACAAAGAACTAAAAGAACATGGTTTGCTTCAAGCAATTGCAAGAACAAACAGACTCGCAGACGGAAAAGATTACGGGCTTATTGTTGACTACCGCGGTCTTGTTGAACCTTTAAAAGACGCAATGGATATGTACAGCGGTTCCGGCCTTGAAAACTTTGATACAGCCGACATAAAAGGTGTTATGGTTGATATTATCTCATGCGTTGGAAAACTAAGGGAATCATACTCGCAACTTGACGACTTGTTCATGAACGTTCATAACAAGAATGATTCAGAAGAAATAGAAGTATCGCTTGCCGATGACAAAAAGAGAGAATTATTTTACAACCTGCTCTGCAATTTTGGAAAACAGCTTCATATTGTATTGAACTCAGACCAGGCATTCGCTGCTGTTCCAAAAGAAGAACTTAAAAAATATCAGAACGAGTTTGTGTTTTATTCAAAAGTCCGCCGCAGTATAAAAATTAGATATTGCGATGCTGTTGATAACAAAGAATATGAACCATTGATGCAAAATCTTTTGGATGCCCATCTTTCTGTAGCGGGATTAAAACAAATCACTCCTCCTATAGATATTATGAGCAGAGACGATTTTGAAAAGGAGATAGACAAGCTTGGCAATTCGAGTTCAAAGGCAGATGCAATTTCAAATAGGCTTTCAAAAAATATAAGTGAAAAGTTTGATGAAAATCCTGCTTATTACGACAGTTTTTCAAAGCGTATAAAAAAAGTTCTTGATGAATACAAGGACAAAATGATTACAGACGCGGAATACCTTGTGCAAATGCGTAAGATAATGGACGACTACAGAACAGGGAAAAGCGAAATCAATTTTCCTGACTCAATAAAAAATAATGTTCATGCACAAGCTTTCTACGGAGTAATTGGAGCTTTGTTTGATAAGAATATTACATCCACTGAAGAAAAACCAAATGCAGAATTTGTTGCAAATGTAGCAATCGACATTACAAATATTATAAAACAACATGTACAAGTGGACTTCAAAGACAATGTAACAATCCAAAATCAAATTGCACAAGATATTGACGACTTGTTCTATAAATATGAAAAGGAAAACGGATTCAAAATCTCTTTCGACCTTGTAGATAAAATTATTGAGAATGTAAAAACAGTATCACTTAGGAGATTTTAATTCTTCATGAAAAATAAAAAGCAACTTCGTACAGTCGTATTCTCAGATAAAAAAATTGAATATGAACTTCAATATAAAAGAGTTAAAAATATAAATCTCAGAATAAAACCTGACTGCACAATTCTTGTTTCAGCCTCCCCTTTTGTAAGTTTGTCTTCAATTGATAAATTCGTTTTAAGCAAGGAAAAATTTATAACAAAAGCAATCTCAAAGTTTAGCAAAAAACAAGTTTGGCTACGAAATCCAAAAGAATATGTAAGCGGTGAATCTTTTTATATCCTTGGACATGAATTAAGGCTAAAGGTTGAAAAAGAAAAACAAAACAAAGTTTTTTCAGACGGAGTATTCATCACTCTACAAGTAAAAGACAAAAACAATTTTGCATTAAAAGAAAGACTTGTAAAAAAATATTTCTCAGACCAATGTGTTGAGGTTTTTACAAAGGTTATTACCGAAACATATCCCATATTCAAAAAATACAATGTTGCTTTTCCGCAATTGAAAATCCGCAATATGAAAACACGCTGGGGCTCTTGTATGCCAACAAAAAGTATTATCACTTTGAATTCCATGTTGCTCGCCTTTCCAATCAGCTGTATTGAATATGTTGCAATGCATGAGTTCTGCCATTTTTTGCACGCAAACCATTCAAAGCAATTCTATAACTGCATGTCGATTTTTATGCCTGACTGGAAAGAGCGAAAAGCATTGTTGGAAACTATTAATTTATAATCAAATACTGTAAAAAGTATAAAATGATTACAAATCCAAAATTCAATAATGAAAATTTAATTAGATATAAAGAAATCTTTCCTGCATTAGCTTTTTTATATTCACTGAATGTAATTAAGCTTGCAAGGGAAGCAATAATTGTGCCACATCCGCCAATATTTACCGCCGGAAGAAGACTTTTGTAATCAGTTGTAAAATGTGAAAGAAGAACAGCTGTTGGCACATTACTTATAAACTGACACGAAAGTATTCCATATAGTAATGTGTTTTTAGGAAGAATTTCTGAAAAGAAACTGTTTATGGCAGGAAGTCTTGCCATGTTTCCACTAAAAACGAAGAAAACGCAGAATGTAAGAAGTAACGGATAATTTACTTCTTTGATTGCATCTTTATCAAGGAAAAAAAGCGTTATCGTAATTGCAATAGTTCCAGCAAGGCACGGAATAAAGCGGAACACAATTAATAAACTGCAAATGAATAAGAAAGAATAGGCATAAGTTCTTCGTCTTCTAAATGGATAGACAATATAATCTTTTATTTCAAGTGGGATTGGTTTTACAAAAAGGCAAACAATAAAGATTAAGACAGTTGCCATCAGAAAAGAAGGCAGCATAATCTTTATGAAATCCATGTTTGAAATATTGTAATATGAATACAAATAAAGGTTTTGTGGATTTCCAAAAGGAGTTACCATTCCTCCAAGATTTGCAGCTATATTTTGCATGATAAAAGTGAAACTCATTGCCTCTTTATGATTCGTTCGTTGCAGAACAAAATATCCCAGAGGCAAGAATGTTAGCAATGCCATATCATTTGCCAAAAACATGGAACCTAGATATGTTATAAAAACTAAAGCGAGAGTAACTTTCCGAAGATTATGAAATCTAGCTACAATACTACGACTTATTTTTTCAAACATGTGAATATGTGAAAATGCATTTACAACTTCAAGAGTGCAAAAAAGCGTTGCTAACGTTCTAAAGTTGAAATAATCTAAATATTCAGAATCAACATGAACGAAAATACAAGTTATTATCATAGCAATTGTAGCTACTATTAAAACTGGTTGCTTTTTACAAAAATCAATTATCTTTGAAAACATAAGAAAACCTTGCATGAAATTGTAATGAAAAACAATATAAAATCAATTAAAAATGGACTAATAGAACTTTTATGAAATATAATATTTGAGACTTGATAAAATGAATGAACTTTTAATTGGAACAAGTGGATATGATTACCCAGAATGGAAAGGTGTTTTTTATCCACTTGAATTAAAGAGAAAAGATTTCCTCAGCTATTATGCAACAAAGTTTAATGCATTAGAGTTGAATAATACTTTTTACAGTATGCCAACTGCACAGCGGTTATTATCCTTTTATGAACGTTCTGAAGGCAAATTGAATTTTAGCATAAAAGTAAACAGACTTTTAACACATGAAATTACATCATCTTGGCAGATTGCAGCAAACGATTTTAGAACCGCTGTATCCCCGTTAATGCAAAAAGGAAATATTTCTGCACTTTTATTTCAGCTTCCAGAGAGTTTCCATTACACACCAGATAATAGAATATATCTTTCAAAGTTGTTAGCAGAATTTTCTGGGTTTCCATTATTTGTAGAATTTCGTCACAAAGAATGGCTACGCAAGTCTGTTTTTGAGGGGCTTAATAAAATTAAATCAGGTTTAGTTTTTTGCGATATGCCACAATTAAAAAATCTACCAGACGGAAAAACAATGCAAACACCGTTTATAGGTGAAAATACATACATTCGGCTACATGGACGAAACAGTGATGCTTGGTATGCACAAGATTTACACAATAATGGAAGTGCTAGATATTGTTATGATTATACAGATGAAGAATTAAATTTGTTCAAACAATTAGTAATAACTACACTTAAAGATGGAAAAAAAGTTCAACTCTTTTTTAATAACCATCCAAATGGAAAAGGCGCCCTAAACGGCATTTCACTAAAAGAGAAATTGACTCATGATAATTTTTTTACAAGATAAGTGCAGCTTGTAAAAATTATAGTTTTATAACAAATTTTATCAGTAATAATGATGAAGCAATTTCTAATGTGGTATAATTTATGAATGACAACTTCAGAAAGTAATATAGATATAAAAGAAAACTCACTTCTCAAACTAGATGCAGAACTATTACAGATTCTCTTACAAGACAAATCCTCTAAAAAGAACATAATCTGGGCCACCGATAATTACATAAAGCATGGTGAAAAATACAATTCTGAATGTGAAATTACAATCAATTTAATCACAGGAAAAAACGGCAGTATAATAAAACCTCGTACCGAAAAAAGCAAAGCTGAACAACAGTCAAGAATTCGCGACAAGGCAGAAGTTTTTACTCCAAGTTGGATTTGCAACGAACAAAATAATCTTGTTGATGAATCATGGTTTGGGCAAAAAGATGCATTTAACACTAAAAAAGATAAATCTTGGAAAGCTACAAGTAAAAAAATAGAATTTCCAGATAATGCAGGCACTGAAAAGAAAACATGGAAAGATTATTTAAGTTCCAGACGAATGGAAATAACTTGCGGCGAAGCACCATATCTTACTAGCCGTTACGATTCAGTTACAGGCGAATACATTGAAGTAAATGAGCGAATTGGCCTTTTAGACAGAAAACTTCGTGTTGTAAACGAGAATACAGAAACCTTGGAAGACTGGCTTACATGGGCATACGTTGCAGTGCAAAATATCTACGGATTTGACTGGCAGGGCGACAATGTTCTAATTGCGCGCGAGAATATTTTATTTGATGTAAAAGAATTTTATGAATATAAATTCGGCAAAACTCTTGAAACAGAAGATTTAGTCAATTTTGCAAAAGTTATTACATGGAATATCTGGCAGATGGACGGACTTAAGTTTGTAATTCCAAATTCGTGCTGCAATGAAAAAAAGACGGAA
>JAAZCS010000164.1 GCA_012513125.1 Treponema sp.
AGTCAAAATTCTTGGAGCTCTTCATTTTCTGTAGGGAGAATTAATCAAGGAGATTCAAATGATATTTCGTTGCAATTAGGAAGTGTTCTTGGATGGAATTTCAATGTTTTAACATCTTTTGGATTAGAATTTTCTCATTCATTGCAAACTTCAATAGAAGAAAATAAAACGAAAGTATTTACTGATACAACTCTTCATGGTGTGTCTGGAAAGCAGATAAATTTTAAGAATACTAATACATACAGATATCGTGATAATAATATTGATCCAGAAACGGGGAAACCAATCTATTCTGGGGTTACAAAAGAAATTGTATCAGGTCTTAAGCTAGATATTTGTGGCTGGGTAAGCGGAAATGGAATGATAACAAGCACTGTTACAGCGTCAGTTTCGCGGCAAGGTTCAGATACGTCTTCATCTACGGGAAATCCACCTCCAACTACAGAAAAAATTGTCACAACTGAAGTGTGTTGCAAAAGTGGAGAACCAATTATTTTGAGTGGATTGATTCAAAATGCGGATGTACTGGAGGAAAAAAGGTCACCGGGAATATCAAAAATACCCTTTTTGGGAAATTTGTTTAAAAACCGAGAAAAAGTTTCTGAAAAAACTCAAATGGTGATTTATTTGGTTCCACACGTTATTTCTTATGAAAAAAATACCTATTTTGAAAATATTGATAATTCTGAATGGATAAAAAAGACGATACAGGAACTTTTTTCAATTGAAGAAAAAAAGGAGATATATGAACGCAAATGATTTTAAATTAACGCCTTCTTATTGTCTTTATAACGGAGTTGTAATTCACTTTCAGAATGGACCGAGAATTCATTTTTTGTTGGAAAGAATTAATGACGAAAGTTTGAAAAAAAGGCTAGAAAAAGCTTTTACAATTCATGTGGAAAATAAATATACAGAAGAAGCAATTATAACTTATGGAATTTGTAACAGAAGAGATGTGAGAAAATATGTTTCAACATTATATGAAAAGAATGATTTGGTAAAACGAGAGGTCTTTACAGAAGAGAAAAAAGAAAATGAAGCTGCAGCTGTTATCTTGTTAGAAGAAATTTTGCAGGAAGCTATTGAATATGGAGCTACAGATATTCATATAGAAAAAAGTATCGTGAAATTTAGAATAAACGGAATTCTTCAAAGGCAAAAAGAAATTCAAAAAGATAAGATGGGAGAAGTAATTCAAAGAATAAAATTCTTAAGTGGAATGAACGTTATGGAGAAAAGATTTTGTCAAAATGGTCATTTCATTTTTGGAGAAAAAAAGTCTGTCTTTATTCGTGTGTCAACTGTGGGAATAATTAGTGAAAATTCAGTATATGCAGAAGAATCAATAGTTTTAAGAATACTTGATACTTCTAGAAATCCACTTGGAATTGAAAATTTAGGATTCTCAAATAGTCAGATTACAAAAATAAAGAATATGAGCTGTGAAAAAAATGGTCTTATTCTTGTTTGTGGTCCAACTGGAGCTGGGAAGTCAACAACTGTTGCTTCAATTTTGTCTGAAATAGTAAGTAATAATTCATTAAAAATCATTAGTCTTGAAGATCCACCTGAATACTACATCAAGGGAGTAACTCAAATAGAAATTGACGAAAATTTGAATAGAAGTTTTGAAAAAGTTCTTCAAAATGTTTTTCGGCAAGATCCAGATGTAATAATGATAGGCGAAATAAGAAGTGAAAGTGAAGCTGGAGTTGCAGTAAAAGCATCTCTTACCGGGCATTTAGTTTTTGCAACACTTCATGCAAGTAGCTCGGAAAGTGCTATTTTGAGATTAGAAGATTTGGGAATACCGCTGAAATTAATCACTTCTATATTGAAAGGTATCATCGTTCAAGAATTAAATCATTTTATGGATGAAGTAAATCTATTAGGTTGTGTTTCAATACCAAAAGCAAACTTTAATGAAATAAAAAATCAAGATTTAAATGAAATGGAAATTGGAAAATATTTTCATAAAATACCAAATGGGCATGAAGTTCTTCAAAAAAGTTTTCATTTATTGGACAAAAAGAAAAGTACAAAAAAGATTCCATTTATATTTGATCCGAATAGGGATGAGGAAGTAGATGTAATTTGAAAATAAATAATTTTGAAAATGTAAAAAAATTTACTGATTCCTTATTTGAAATGATGAAAATGCAAAATATGAGTTTAGTAAAAAGCCTTGAAGCAATAGAAGAAACTGAGATTCATGGAAAAGAAAATATTATTTCAAAAGTAGCATCATTTACGAAGAATAGACTCCAAGAAGGCGAAAATTTGTCATCGATTATGAGAGTCTGCCCATATTTGGAATTTGATAGCTTATATATTTCATTTATTTCATTTTCAGAAAAAACTGGAAATTTATTGAAGTCGTTGGAGTTTTTAAAATCAAGATGCAGTCGTGAAAAAGAAAATAGAGAAAAAATAATTGAAGCAATTATTTATCCTTGTTTTGTTATTTTTTTGGCATTAGCATTTAGCATTTTTATTGTCTTGTATAAAAATATTTTATTTTCAGCAACGACTTCTGAAGCAACTTCAGTCAATGAAATTGGGATAATTGTAAAATCGTTTCTTTTATTAATATCGTTTTCGTTTTTTGGGTTTTTGTCACTAAAAAAATTGATTTGTAATAGTAATTTATATGAAGCATTTTTAATAATTAATTTTCAGATTAAAGAAGAAGTTGATATTTGTTCAGCGATAAATTGCGTAATAGAACTTTTTGGTTGTGATTCAAAGTATGGAATTTATTTTGAAATGATAAAAGAAAGAATTGAATATGGGCTTGACTTAAGAAAAGCTTTTTTTATAGACAAAACTCTTATACGGAACTCAAAAATACGTTCAGAAATAAATAATGCGTTTTATCTGGCAGACAAAATGGAAAGCAAAAGTGAGGTTTTTGATAAAATTGCAACTTGGATTTTTGAGCGAAATGAAGCTAGACGGAAATGTTATATGAAGCTTATTGAACCTGTTTGCATAGTTGTTGTTGGCATATTTTTGTTATCGATTGTCATTAGCTTGTATATGCCTTCTTTATCAATATTAAATACTTAACAAGGAGATATATGAAAAAAAAATTTGGAGTTAAAAATGTTATTAAAAAGAAGAAATTTTCAAGAGGATTTACATTTGTTGAAACAATTGCAGTTCTTTCAATTACTGCAATTCTTGCGGCTGGAAGTTCAGTTTCTGTTTCAAAGTTTATCAATATGGCAAAAAAATCTTCTTCAAAAAATCAGATTGAGCAGTATAAGTTTGCATTACAGGCTTACTTTCTTGATTGTGGGTGTTTTCCAACGACAGAACAAGGTCTTGCCTCTTTATGGGAAAAACCGATTCTCTATCCGATACCAGAAAACTGGGGCGGACCATATATTGAAAGTGAACCAGGACGTGATTCCTGGGGATTTAACTTTGAATATATCAATACAGACGATTCGATTGTTTCCCAAGAAATTCCCAAAAATGTTCCTTTTGTCGTCAAATCTTTAGGAAAAGATGGAATGGAAGGTGGAAGTGGTGAAAATGAAGATATTGTTTCATGGAAATAGGTGATTGTTTTGAAATATTTACTAAATTTTACACTATGTCTTGTTGTTCTTTCTACATTACTTCTTTCGATTATTTATAGAAAAAAAAGTGAATTGATGAAATGGAACAAGGAAGGGGTTAAATTGCAACAGTTCATGGATTCATTCAATGAAGATGAGAAGAATGCTTATGAGATTAGTTGAATTACTGTTTTTGTTATCATTGATTTTTACATCATCTTTCTTTTTGAACAAGAATATTGTAAGGATTTCAAATCTTTCAAAATCTGTTGAAAATAAAAAATCAAGCGTTATCAATAATGAGTTTATTTACAAATCATTTATTAACACTTGTAAAGGAGAGATGTGTGGAAGTAAAAAAGGGTTTTCATCATTAAATGAATGGCAAGTGTCATGCAGAGCTATGTTTGATTTAGATTATATAAGTTGGGGAAATGCAGATGAATTTATGGTTGTAAATAGTGAAAAAGAAAAATTATTGTATGGAAAATGGTTTGGAAAATCAATAAATGGTGAAATTTATTGCAGAAAATGAAAGCTAAATAAAGTCGCAGACAAAAAAAAGTCATGAAAGAATATCGTTAGGTATATTGTCTAGCTTTTTGAGGAAAAAAAGTTTGAAAAAAAATATGATTATGACAAAAGATTATGATTTCTATTCTTTTAAGCTTCCTTTGGATTCATTTATTGGAAGAAAGCGTAATATTTTTATAAATTCGCAATTAGACAAAATTCATCCTTGTTTTTCGGTTTCATCATGTTTTGATGTAAAGACGTATCTATCAAAAAAAGGTTTATTCATTCATGTAATAGTAATGAATAAGTTGAAGCTAATTGAGTATAAAAGTAAGTTTGGTGAAAACTTATGGATAAAAGAAAACAAATATATAAAAATCTTTCAAAATAGAAAAAAACAACTTTGTCAATTTGTAAGTTTTTTTGTAATAGCTTTTATTTTTTCTTTTGTTTTGCATAGAATCCAATCAAAAAACGAAATGAATAAACATGAGAATATCACTTTTGAGTCATCGTTACGTAGCAGTTTAAGGGAGAATGATTCTTATGATTATGTAAATCTTTTTAAAACAATTTCTGAAAATAAAGGAAAAATAGAACAAATCCAAATGGAGCGTATTCAAGAATCAATTGTCACCAAGATAAAATTAAAGGAAATTTTACCTGAATTGATTGGTGAAAAAGCGAAACTTTCACCAGTTATTTATCATGATGGAAAAGCGTCATTTTCAATTGAAATAATGGAAAAAATGATTAATGAGAAAAAATCATTTTCTCAAATAAATGTTGTAATGCCAAAAATAAGAAAAGAAATTCAATCAAATGACGGTTTTGTGAGTGAAGAAAATTTCAATACGGGAAGAATAAAATTTGTATTAAAAAATAATGATAAACAAAATTTTGGATTATTTATCAATAAGTTAAATGAATTGTTTTCAAGCTCTGGATGTGGAATAAAAAGTTTTGTATTTACTGTTTCTGATGAAAATTCAATACAGTTTGATGTTTGTCTATCTGAAAATGAAAGCATTGAGTATAAAGATTTATTCAACATAATTGGTGAGTGTGAAAATTTGTTTCTATATAATGAAATTCCCAAAAATAAAACACAAAAAATTACAAAAAATATAAGTGTGGCGGAAAAGTCTTTTAGTGAAGAAAAAATGGAAAATATCATTGGTAGAATTTACAAGGAAAATGGTCAATGCAAGATATTTTATAGAGATGTAGATGGAAAGATAAAGTTTATTGTAAAAAAAGAAACTTAAAAAAGGAGATACATTTGAAAAAATATTTGTGGTTGCTGTTGTTGAATATTGTTTTTATATCTTGCTCTTCAACAAAATATTTCAAGGAAAAAGTAGATTTATGCGGTCTTGTTGTTGATGAAAATAATCAGCCAATACCATATTTTGAAATGACTTGCATTGATTCTAAAGGGACTATTGAATATGCCATAACAAATGAGAATGGAATATTTGTTTTTCAAAATAAAAAGTCTGGCTCGTATGTGTTGAATGGAAAAAAGAATGGTTGGACTAAATTAACAGATAAAAAAATAAATTTTATAGATTATCGACAAATGACTTGTTGTAAGGTTTGGAGCATAGAAAAAACATTGGAAACTGTGAAACAAATGATTTTTCAAAAAGATTATGAAGCAGCTTTCTTTTCCATTGATAAGATTTATGTTGATGAAATGTCACTAGTTGAGATAACTGTATTGTTTCATAAAGTTTTTTTATTAATGAAAATGAACGAAAAGGAAAAGTCAAAGTTCTTTTATGAGAAGCTTTTATTCAGTGTGAAAAATCAAGAAAAAGACAATTATTTTAGAAATGAAATTGATGAGTTACAAAAACTTCTTGAATGGAGGAATGAAGAATGAATAAAAAAATAGCAAAATTTTTATTGTGGATGAGTTTTCTTATTTTTTTTACAAATTGCAAATTGTTTTCAGATGAGAATCAAATTCCTTATTTAATTTCTGGAGATATAGAATTATCTGAAAGTGATTCATATTGTTTGGACTATAAATTCTACAATAATAGTGGAAAAAATGTTTATGCGTTTACGCTTGTTCTGTTTGTTTATGACGAGGATGGAAATCCGCCTCCATATTGTTCTAGCAATTTTGTTATAAATGTTGCCTCAGTTGTTTCTTCTTATTCGTATAGTGAAGACAAAATAGATTTAAAACCGTACATAGTTGAAGTAAACGAGGTTGATTACAATATTGATTACATTTATATAAGCAATATTGTTTATGAAGACGGCTCGGTTTGGTCAGATCCACTGGGATTTTCAATTAAGTTTTAGGAAATAAATGAGAATAATTATAAAAGCGGTCAAGATGATTTTATTATCTATCTTTTTTATTAGCTGCAATTTTTTTCCGTCTGAAAATCTATTGTTATTTATTCCTAATCAGGAAAAATCAGTTAAAGAATGGTCAATATTAGTTTATATGGCCGGTGATAATGATTTGGAATCAGCAGGACTACAAGATTTATGCGAGATGGAACGGTCTCTTTTGAATACAGATAATGTTCAGGTGATTGCAATATTTGATAGAAGTTCTTCTTATGATTACAGCTACGATAATTGGAGTGGAACTAGAATGTATTTGCTTAATACAAAAAGGAATGCATCTGAAACAAAGTTGATTTCACAGCAGATTGAATGTCCTTCTTTGGGATTGACTAACGGAACTGACTACAAATTGGAATTATCATCGCCATATGTTCTTGCAAAAAGTCTTTCATTTATAATTGAGAATTATCCATCCAAGAAGGTCGGATTAATTATGTGGGGACATGGAACTGGTTGGAGAAGTTCTTCTAGTGAGATAAATAAGACAAAAGCTTATGCTTTTGATTCATCATCTCAAACAAGTATGTCATTACAAGAATTAGCAAAGGCAATTGAAGATGGCACTTCTGGCAGAAAGTTAGACTTTATTGGATTTGATACTTGTTTTGGTTCTGAGATAGAAGTTGTGTATGAATTAAGAAATCATTCTTCTTATATTGCAGGTTCTCCGGGGCTGATTCTTTCTGAAGGATGGAATTACAAAACTCTTTTTGATTCATTTGAGCTATGTTCTGGAAAAACACAAGTGGATTTATGTAATTCTGTTATGAATTCATTTAGTCAGTACTATAAGAATACGGAAGATTCATCAATTTCTATATCAAACTGTGCCTTTACAGATGAATTAATTGCAAGTTTTAATGATTTTTGTACTCTTTCAGGAAGTAAAATCACAACAACAGAAAAAAGAGATGAATTTATAAAATATGTTTGGAATCTTTCAGAAGGTAAATATACACATGGTTCCGAAAATGACGACGTTTACATCGATATAAATGTATTTATCAATGCAATGTACAAAATAATTCTTGATAACGATGCAAACTATTATGAACAATATAAAAATTTAAAAGATAAGGTTCAAAAAGTTGTTTTCAAGAACTGGAATAGTGGAAATGTTGATGCAAGTATGGGAATCTATTTTGCAACAGTATCTGCGACTGGAGGAATAAGTTCGATTTTTCCATCTGGATATATAAAAGGAAAAACAAAGAATCAAATTGCATTTGTTAATGATGTAGAGGGATATGTACC
>JAAZCS010000165.1 GCA_012513125.1 Treponema sp.
AATTAGCATTTTCTTTTGCAATTTGTGTAATTAAACAGATTAAGGCATAACTTGATTCAGAGAATAAATCTTTATTTTGAGTTGAAGAGTTTTCTGTTGTTGCTTCAGTGCAAATTTGATGAAATGTCTTTGATTTATCACTGAAAATAGATGATTTACCACAATAATAAACTAAAACCTTGTTTAATTCTTCATCATTTATAGCTTTTATCGCTTCGAATGACCAATCTGAAAAAGAAAATTCATAACAGTTGTTTGTTTTTTTGCCAATTGCTAAAAATCCTTTTTCGGTGATGATTGAATCAAAATCTGTCTTTCCAAAACTATATTCATCTAAAGTTGAATTAAGCCTAATTTCTCCGTTATTTACTGTGATAAGTTCTTTCATGTTTTTCCTATGTGATTTTACATTTATTATTCAAGATAATTATTTCAAGTATAAAAAATAAACAGGCATAAGATTTACACCTGTTTATTTATTTTTTTATTTTTTTCCAGAAGGGGAGTACAGATACTTAAAATAATCCATATTTGTACTGTAAGTTGCAGGATAGTCTTTCAAATTCTTTTTGTATGATTCAATACTTTTCCAGAATGAATAGAATTCAGGGTCTTTGTTGTATGCTTCTGAATAGATTTTTGCAGCTTCAGCATCGGCCATACCTTTTGTCTCTTCAGATTTTCGGTAAGCTTCAGATGCAATTGTTCTTTTCTCATTTTCCAGACGTCCGAGCCATTCTGCTTTTCGGCCTTCACCTAAAGAGCGGTAAGCTTGTGCAACTTGGTTTCTATCTTTTATCATTCTGTTGTAGACAGACTCAGTAAGTTCATCAGAGTACTTTATTTGGCGTGGAACTATATCAATCAATTCAACTCCATAATCAGGAACTAATTTATTTGCTTCAATTGTCATTTGTTTGCATAATTCGCTACGTCCTTTATACACTGATTCACTTGTGGAATTCATGTTTACAAGGTTTTCAATTTCTTTTGTATCTTCATCCTGCAAATCAGATTTTGTTGTTTTGCTTTCATTGATGATATTTGAGCTTCTTACAATTTCGCTTAATCTGTTCTGAGTAATAATTGTTCTTGTTGAAGAATCTATAATATCGCTTATTTTGTTGTAGGCGTTATTTAATGTTGTTAGATTCTGATAGAACTTTGAAGGATCTGAAATTCGCCATCTTGAAGTTGTATCAACAACAATAAATAGGTTTTCCTTTGTCTGAATTGGCTGAGGATCTCCATCTAGGGATAGTACTCTTTTTGGATATGTTGTGATTTTGTCTATAAATGGCACTTTTATGTGAAGACCAGCGTCTGTATGAGTGTCTACAATTCGTCCAATTCTTGTTACGACAACTTGTTCACCTTCATTTATAATGTAGAATGGTCCCATGCATAAAACGATTATCAATAGAATTGCTATTGTAATAATCCAACCTAAAAATTTTTTCATTGATTTAGTCATTTTTTCCTCCAGTTAGATTTTTTACAGGAAGAATATTATCAAGTTGACCATCGATTAAGTCAGGTTTTTTATCGCTTCCAAATATTTCATCCATTGCTTCAAGATAGATACGTTCTTTTGTAACTACGGGAGATTTTTTGTATTCTTCATAAACTGAATTGAAACGAGCAACATCACCTTTTGCCATGTTTACACGTTCTGCGGCATAACCTTCAGCAATCTGTAATTGTTGATCTGCTTCACCTTGTGCCTTTGGAATTTGTGCATTGTATGCTTCTTTTCCTTCGTTTATAAAGCGGTTCATGTCCTGTACGGCTTTATTTACATCTTCAAAGGCGTCTTGAACTCCAGTTGGCGGAATGATGTTTTGTAATTTTACAGACTGAACTGTAATACCAAGACCAAATTGATTGAAATTGTTATTCATCATTACAACAGCTTGATTTTCAATTGTAGAACGCTCTGAACTCATTACGTCTAATATTGCTCTATCACCAACTAAAGTATTGATTACTGAACGAGAAATATCTCTGATAGTGTTCTCTTTTTCTTCAACACCAAATAACCATTTTACTGGATCTGTGATTCTATACTGAATTGTCCATTCAACATCAACAATATTCAAATCTCCAGTAAGCATTGTTGATTCACTTGCTATGTTGTTTTTATATTCATTGTTTCTTCCAGACTTAACAGTTTTAAATCCAAATTGTTCTGTTTGAATGATTGTTACTTTTACTAGATAATTTTTATCAATGCCAAAAGGTAGTTTGTAGTGAAGACCTGGACTTACTGTTTGATAATATTTTCCAAATCTAGTAATTACAGCCTGTTCTGTTTGATCAACTACATAAAAACTAGATCCTGCTGCAGAAATAATCAGTAGTAGGATAATAATCCAAATGTAAGTAGACGGTTTTGCAAAAAGATTTCTTTTTGATTTTTTAGTGTTTTCTTCCATTAAAGTTTGATGAGATTAAACTCCCATTTCTCCTATAAAAAGTGTATAATGAAAACATATTGAATAGATTTGTAAAAGACAAGAATTAATTTTTAAAAAAGGAAAAAAAATGTCATATAATAAAGTAAAAGAGAATCAAAAGAGAAGTAAACCCTCAAAAGAGAAAAAGCATTCATTTTTATTAAAAATCATTTTAAGAATAGTTACGATATTAGTTGTATCATTCGTTTTAGTTCTTTCTGCATATTTTTTATGGACAAAAATCAGCGAAGTAAAAGTTATGAAAAACCGTGCTATGGTTGATAGGCAGCTTTCGTTATGTCAGGAATTAGTTGTCGAAAAATTTAGATATTCAGATATTGTCACAATAAAAAAAGCTGCAGGTTTTTCAAAAAGTTATAGCATTGTAAAATATAAGGGAATTATTAGAGTTGGAATTGCTGATGTAACAGATATTTCTTATTCAATGGCTCCAAATGGCAAAAAAATCACACTTTCCGTTCCTCAAACAGAAATTTTGGGCAATGAAATTGTTTCAGAAGAGGTTTTTGATGAAAAACAAAGTATTTTTGTTAGAATTACAACTCAAGAAGTTTTTGATGAAATTGAAAATGCCAAAAATGAAGCTCTAGAAGATATGCAAGCAGAAGGAATACTAAAAGAGGCTAATGATTACGCAAAAGAAATAGTCAAACAGTTTATGTATTCAGCAGGATTTGAAGAAGTTATTATTAAATAACAAAAATTTAATATTAAGTTTTTGTTATTTAATTGAATTAAATTTTTTTTTTAAGTACATTTAGCTTTATGTCTATTTTAAAAAACTTAACTTCTGGATTAGAAAGAAAGTATGTTGTAAATACTATTCTTTCACCAGTAACGATGATTGGCGAAGTTTTAATGGAAACGTATATTCCATTTATTATGGCGAAAATTATTGATATAGGAATTGCTCAAAAAGATATTAGCTATGTTGTTAAAACTGGTATCTTGATGGTTGGATGTGCAATCTTATCATTAGTCTGCGGTACTTTGGGTGCAAGATTTTCGGCTGTAGCTTCACAGGGTTTCTCCCATAACTTGAGAAGAAAAATATTCAATAAAGTACAATCTTATTCATTTAAAAATCTTGATAAATTTAGCACTGCATCATTGGTAACTAGGCTTACTACTGATGTAACAAATACGCAGAACGTTTATCAAATGATAATCCGAATCTGTGTTCGTTCCCCGTTTATGTTGATTGCCGGTTCAATTATGGCTTTTCAAATTGATTCACAATTGGCACTTCTTTTTTTAATTGCAATTCCTATTTTGGCAGTTAGTATTATTTTTATTTCATCAAAAGCACATCCTCGTTTCGAAAAAATGCTTAAAAAATTTGATAAGCTGAATGCGACAATACAAGAAAATTTGATTGGAATTAGAGTTGTAAAAGCATATGTGCGTGGGGACTATGAAGAAGACAAATTCAAAAAGGCAGCGGATGATGTAAGAAAAACTCAGGCTGATGCTGAAAGAATAATCATTTTCTTGATGCCAATAATGCAAATTGTTATGTATTTTTCAATTATAGCAGTTATGTGGTTTGGCGGAAAAAAAGTTATTTTTGGAAATATGCTTTCTGGTGAGTTAATAAGCTTTTTTACGTATGTAACACAAATCCTAACTTCATTAATGATGCTTGGAATGATTTTTGTTTCTATTGTAATGTCTCAAGCTTCTGTTTCACGAATTAATGAAGTTTTAAATGAATCGCCTGATATTGAAAGCCCAAAAGCAAATCCTATTATGGACGTAAAAGACGGTTCAATCAATTTTGATAATGTTTCATTCAGTTATAACGGAAAAAAAGATAATTATGTTTTGCAAAATATTAATTTATCAATTCAGA
>JAAZCS010000166.1 GCA_012513125.1 Treponema sp.
AATTCAGAATAATCCCCTTGTTTGTCTTTGTTATATGCCATGAAAACATTATTCCATATTTCTAAATATTTGCCACAGGAACAAGCTGGTCCACATTCTGGTCCACATTTTTCCTTTCCTGTATCATAGAAAATTTCTGTATCTGGTCCACAAGGTCCTGTTTGACCTGCTGGTCCCCACCAGTTTTCCCCTCTTCCATAAAAATAAATTCTATCTCTATCGATACCTAGTTTTTCCCATATCCTAGCTGTTTCTTCATCTCTAGGAACTTTGTCATCTCCTTCAAAACATGTAACTGATATTTTTTCTTTTGGAATTCCTAATTCTTTTGTTAAAAATTCATAACTCATTGTTGCAGATTCTTCTTTAAAATAATCTCCCAAAGACCAATTTCCTAACATTTCAAAAAATGTTAAATGACTATCATCTCCGACTTCATCTATATCCCCAGTTCTTAAACATTTTTGAACATCTGTTAGCCTTTTTCCTTCAGGATGTTTTTCTCCTAGTAGATATGGAACTAATGGATGCATACCTGCTGTTGTAAATAAAACACTAGGATCATTTTCTGGTATTAACGAAGATGTACCTATCTGGTTATGATTTCTACTTTTAAAAAAATTAATATATTTGCTTCTTAATTCACTTGCTTTCATTTTTATAATTCATTCCTTTCGCTCCGCTCAAGACACAACACTGCATGAAACGTGCCTTTTTCGGAAAAATTTGATATAATTGTCTTAGTTGATAAAAGATATACTACAAACCACGGGGAGGTGAGTGTGCAGTCTCTAACGAAACTGACCGTATTTTTATATGTGTAGTTAATCTTTTCAAGCACAACTAAGTGGGATTTTAAGCCCGTATCATTATCTTTGAGTCTACTCGTAGTCTAGCTAGATTAACAGTCAATGTCTTTCTATCAACTAATTTAAAAGAAAGGAGACTGTTTTTATGCTTAAAATTGTTTTTAAAACTTGTTGTGGTATTGACGTTCACAAAGACTTTGTTATTGCTTGTATTGCTAAAACTGACGATAACAATGTTACAACATATCAATCCAAACGTTTTTCCACGTTCACGAAAGGTCTTCGTGAATTGCTAGAGTGGTTGAACTCTAATTCTTGCAAAGATATTTGCATGGAATCTACTGGAAAATATTGGCACCCTGTATTTAATATACTTGAAGATACTTGTAAAGTTGTTATTGCTCACCCTAAATATGTTAAAGCTATCCGTGGTAAAAAGACTGACAAAAAAGATGCTAAATGGATTGCTGATTTATTTAAACATGATTTAGTGGTTTCAAGTTTTATCCCTAATCTTTGTATTAGACAACTTCGTGATTTGTGTCGTTATTACTGCAAACTAACCAATCTATCTACTAGTGAGACTCAACGTACTCAAAATTGTCTTACTGTATCTAACATCCAGCTTGCTAATGTTGTTTCTGATATTAACGGCAAATCTTCTCAAAAAATACTTGCCAAAATATTAGAAAGTCCTTCTGATACCAGTTTTGATATCGAACCACTTCTTCACAAGAGTATGTTACCTAAAGCTGAAGATATTGCTCTTGCTATTGATGGAGTTATTACCCAAGAACAAGCTGATAAATTAAAAATTATTGAACAACATTATAATTCTTTAAAACTTTGTAAAGATAATTTGAAAAAGATAATTCTTGAACTGGCTAAGCCTTATGAACATGAAATTGCTCTTTTACAAACTATCCCTGGTATTAGTTCAGAATTAACTGCTATTCGCATAATTTCTGAAGTTAGCAACGATGTGTCTAGCTTTCCTACTAGCAAACATTTATGTTCTTGGGCTGGTCTTACTCCTCAAAACAATGAAAGTGCTGGTAAAAAGAAGTCGGTTCGTATTTCAAAAGCTGGTTGTTATATTAAACCTTTACTTGTACAGTGTGGTTTAGCTGCCTTAAGATCTAAAGATAATCCCGAAATTACCAATCGTTATAAAAATCTTAAAATGCGTCGTGGTCACAAAAAAGCTATCATTGCAATTGCTCGCTTACTTATGACCGATATTTATCACATTTTACAAGAAAAAGTTTGCTATGATAAAGAACTTTATTCTCGTTACAATCAGTTACCTACTTCTAAGGAAATCACTGTAGAGCAGGCAATTGCTTTGGCTAAACGACAGGGGTACAAGTTAGTTTGATAATATATTTATTATTTTTTTAAATTCACCTATTTAGGTTTATTTAGTATGTCTTTTTTATTTGTTTTTTGTTTCATCATTTACCCTCCAATATTATGTTCTTTTATTTTATTATAATACTGTTTGCTCTTTTTGTCAATTATTTTCGTGATTTTTCCACGTTTTTGTTGGTATTTTTCGTGATTTTTCCACGTTTTTTGTTTTGCATTAATAGTTGTTTACAATTAAAATATTACAACAAATAAAATATTACTGTTGAATTGTATCTAATAGTGTGGTATTATATATTTAATATAATGTAGGAGGATTCAGAAATGAAAAAATTCAAAAGAAAAAATGGACAATTTAAAGATACAAAAGGAATAACATTAATTGCGCTCGTGATTACTA
>JAAZCS010000011.1 GCA_012513125.1 Treponema sp.
CTTTTGTCTTACAAAGTTGTACTAAAATATCTGATTTACTGTTTTCTTTTTTTTGCATAATCCATGAAACAGAATCGCCAATATCAGCATCATCAAACACTTCGTAAAAATATTTGCTAATTGCAATCTGAGAGAACTTTTGCAGATATGCTCGTAATTTTTTAAAATAGTGTTGATATGTAAAAGTTGCGGGTGTAATATAACCTAGCATTCCATTTTTACCTGTGATAATTAAGCCTTGTTCATAAAACAATACGTAAGTATTGACTTGGTATTCAAAGGTGTCATATTTGTTTTCCAGAAACATTTTATGTTCAGATGAAAGTTCAGCTCCATAAGGCGGATTCCCAATTACAACATCAAAACCACCTTTGACAAATACTTCAGGAAATTCCTTTTCCCAATTGAAAGCTTTTTCACCTGCTACTTCAGGATCGTCAATGAGGGAGTTACCACATTTAATATTGTTGCTTAGCGTGTTAAGTTTCCTCCCTTTTTGTGCGGTTCGTAACCAAAGTGAAAGTTTTGCAATTTCAATTGACTCTTCGTTTAAGTCAACGCCGTATATGTTTTTTTCAAGTATGTCAGTTGATATATCAGAAAATATAATATCGACTCCAAAGAGCTGTGCATATAACTCATCAATTTTACGATGTTCCGTAATTAAGAAATCTAAAGCTTGATTTAGAAATGCCCCAGAACCACAGGCTGGGTCAAGTATGGTCAAACTTAAAAGCCAGTTTCGATAATCAGTCAGTTTACCATCTAAACTCTTAACTGTAGTCTTTTTTCGATTTTTTCTCCCTTTGGCATACTCTTCATCCACAATATCAAGTTCTTTGCGTTTATCCACACAAAGTTTGCCAATGGTGTTTTCTACAATGTATTTGGTTATGTATTTTGGGGTGTAAAAAATGCCATCTTTTTTACGTTTTGTTTTCTGACTATCAACTGTCTCTCCTTTGATTTCGGCTTGCACAGTTTCAATCTCACCCAATGAATGTTCAAAAATATGACCAAGGATATTTACGTCAACATCCGTTTCGAAATTGTAGTTGCTGAGTTTTAAGGTGTGTTCATAAAGAATATCATCATCAATGGATATGTTATCCAGAATATCATCAGGTAAAAACAGTCCTCCATTGTATGCATAGATGTCGTATTTTTTACCTTTGTGCCCTGTGTTCATATAACTGAAATAGAGCTTAAATCGGTTGTAAAGCGGAACGTAAGCATCCAAGTCTTTCAATGTGTTCCATTGCTTAACAATCTCACTGATTGAATTCGGAGGAAGTAAAAGCCTGTCTTCGGCAAAAAAGACAAACAGAAATCGGTCAAGCAGTTTCTGTGTTTTGTTGAAAAGTAATAGTTTGTCAGTATCGGGATTGTTCTTTACAACATTATTGTAAATCGCTTCTCTAAATTTTGAATAATCGGTGTAAAGTTTTTTGGTAATATCTTCTTCTCTTAGAAGAGATGATTCTTTGATTTTTTGGGGCAATCCGTTTAGCAAGTTTTCTTTTGCCAAACAAAGCCACATCAACGAGAACTGATCACGAGTAAGATTGAATAAATCAAAATCTACATGGTCAACTGCATTTTGAATGTAAAAGCGTAGTTTCTCAAAATTGGAGGTTATTACATAAACGCATTTGGGATGATGGTTCTTGTATCCGAATGCTTGCGCCTCTACCTTGTCTAAATCGGTTGTATCTGTTCCCTTTAACTCAATAACAGCGAGAGCATCTTCACCCTTTAAAATTGCGCCATCAGCCTTCTTACTGTTAATGATGTTCTTTAGTTCGGTAGTAAGATTAAAGTTAGGTTCTGGATTAAGCGTATAACCAAAAATCTTAACGAACAGCTCTCTTAAAAACCCTTCTTGAAACTGTTCCTCTTTGGAGTTTCTTATATTCTCTTGTCGCTCAGGATTGGCAAAATAGGCTTGAAACTGAGCATACTTCTCATCTATTAACGCAGAATCAAGTCCACTTAAATATTTATTCTCTACCGACTTTTGAAATAAACTCATTTTTATTACGACTTAGGGTGTCAATTACATTACTAACTTCAATGGATTAAGCATTCTTTTTCGTGTGACAAAGAAACTCGATATCTTCCAACCATGAAACTTTAATAGAAGGCAATATAGTATGTGTTTGAGTTTTATAGCAACTGGAATATTAGTGAATGATGATTGCTGTTTTTTTCACTTGTTTAAGTGTCCAATTGGTGTAGGTGTTATTCTTTCGAAAACTCGATTTTATCACATTCATATTTTTCAACTAACTTAATTATTGTGTTAAACGCTTTTTTCCTGTTATCACCTGCCATGCCACAGTTGCATGCTTCAAATGAAACAGGACTGCCAAAAGGATTAGCCATTTTTAAAGTGCCTCGAATTACAATTTCAACATTTTTGTCGGTCTGTTGTGTATATGACTTGATTTTTAATTCACCTGCTCCAGAGGCTTTAAATTCCTTATAACCGGTTGACAATGATAAAAAATCCTTGTCGACATTTTCTAAACTGTAACCAGAATCCCTTAGGAACATACCAAATTCAATAAATACCTCTTCGGCATCACCTGTTTTAGTAATCGTTATGACATTAGAATTTTTAGGTGCTTTCAGTTGCTGTGAATTACAAACAGAAAACATAGACAATGAAAAGACCAAGATTAAAAGTGTTGTTTTCATATTATTCAATTTACTGATTAATTGTTGAGATAAAACTTGACATAATGAGCAATGGTGTATTTTTAGGTTGTGAATGGAACTCGAAACGTTCTAATCGTTAGAACCTTAATAGAAAGAAATAAAGTTAATATTTGAATTTATCACAAGCTGAAATATTAGCAAATGA
>JAAZCS010000167.1 GCA_012513125.1 Treponema sp.
ACTCAGCAATATTAGACAAAAAAAAATTCCAATTGCTGTTGCTTCTTCATCTTCGTTGCTATTTATTAACAGAGCTCTTATCCAGATTAAAGTAAAAAAGTATATAAAAAAAATTATTTCTGGCGAAAGTGTTCCAAAAGGAAAACCAGAACCTGATATATTTATTGAGATGGCAAAGTTACTTCAAGTTAACCCATCGCAATGTTTAGTTATTGAAGATTCTAAAAATGGTGTTAGAGCAGCAAAAAAAGCAGGTATGAAAGTTATTGGTTATCAAAATATCAATTCTGGTGAGCAGGATTTATCTGAAGCCAACCTTATTGTATCTGATTATGCAAATCTTGATATAAATCAAATACTAATGGAAGAATTCATCTAACAACTGCTTCAACCGGACAGCGCCCTTTGTCATGAAAATTGCTGTCGCTACGCTCCTTTAACGCAATTTTCACGCCAAGCCCTTCGGGCACGGGCTCGCCGGTTAAGCAAATGTTAGATTGACCCTTCGGGCAAAGGAAAAAAATGAAGAAAATACTATATCCCAATTATGATAAATCGATAGTTAATTTAATTGCCTCCATTTTGAATTATTATTCGATTACTTCAGAATATAAACCCTTGGATTTACTAAGTTCAAAACTCAATAAACATTACAAAAACATTATACTTATGGTTTTTGATGGATTAGGTAATGAAATTATAAACAAAGTTCTTTCTCCTGAAAGTTTTCTTGTTTCAAACACAAAAACTACACTTACATCAGTATTTCCATCGACTACAACTGCTGCAATGACTTCATATTATTCAGGAATATCACCTAATGAGCATGGTTGGATCGGTTGGTCATTATATTTTAAGGAATGCTCAAGAATCATCGATACATATTTAAACAAAGATAGTTTATCTGGTGAGGATATTGGTGAACCTTATTTACCTAATGAATTAATGCCTTATGAAACTATTTTTTATAAAATAAAAGAGAAGAATCCTAATATTTTGATTCATACACTTCAGCCAAAACATATTAACTTTCCTTCAAATGGAAATGTTAATATTGGTGTTAGTTCACTTGAAGATATTGTAAGTAATGTAAGTAATATTTGTAAAAATTCTGACAAAAATTTTATCTTTTCATATTGGGATAATCCAGACTCGATAATGCATACAGCTGGATGTTACAGTAAAGAATCAACTGACTATATAAATCACATTGACAATTCATTACTAACATTGTCATCACAGCTTACTGATACTTTGCTTATTGTTTCTGCAGATCATGGTCAAACAATGATTACAAATAATTACTATTTAAATGATTATCCCGAATTAATGGATTGTATGTATATGCCACCATCAATTGAATCACAAGCAATATCACTATTTATTAAGCATGAGAAAGAAAAAAATTTCAAAAAAACGTTTAAGAGACTTTTTGGAAATGAATTTATCCTCATTTCTCGTAAAAACTTTTTTCATAAACATTTACTCGGATTTGGAATTATGAATTATAAGGTATCTGATTTTGTTGGGAATTATATTGCTATTGGTATCGGAAATAGTATACTTAGGTGCAAATCATTGAATACTAAGAACAAGCCGAACAAAGTTTTTTTGGGACATCATGCTGGTTTAACCACAGAGGAAATGTTAATACCACTAGTAATTAAAGAAATCTAACAACTGCTTCAACCTGATATTTTCTTTGTCATGAAAATTGCTAAACGCTACGCGTTTTTTACGCAATTTTCACACCAAGCCCTACGGGCACGAAAATACAGGTTAAGCAAATGTTATGTTTACAGATGTAAACTAGGAGTTTATTTATTGAGGAGAGGAATGCAATGATAAGAATTGACGGACGACAGGGGAAATCTGTAATTGTTGAGGGAACAACTGTAAAG
>JAAZCS010000168.1 GCA_012513125.1 Treponema sp.
ATATTATTGAAAACAGTATTACAACACTAATTCCAGAATTTATTACAGTTATTGCAGTTACAATTATTATGTTTACAAGAAATCCAAAATTGGCTGCAGCTTCTTTGTTTACTTTACCACCGTTAATTCTTGGAATATTTATTATTTCATCACATGCAGAAAAACATTGGATAACATTCCGAAAAAAATCTTCAAACATGAACGCATTCATAAATGAAGATTTATCAGGAATCAAAGTAATTCAAAGTTTTAATGCAGAAAAAGAAACAGATGGCACTTTTCAACAATTAGTTGGTGATTATAGAAGCGAGTTCTTAAAAGCTGTTCGTTGGTGCGATGGATATGGCTCATTAATCGATTTATGTTGGGCTCTTGGAAATTTAGCTCTATATTTTGTCGGAATAAAAGTTTTAGGAATAGAAAATGTTTCAATAGGAACTTACATCGCTTTTGGAAGCTACATCGGAATGTTCTGGTCTCCAATAATGAACTTAAGCAATTATTATAATCAATTGATAAATGCTTCTAGTGGAGCAATGCGTATTTTCGAAATCATTGATACAGAACCCACAATTACTAATGCAGAAAACGCAAAAGAAATGTCTTCGATAAGTGGTGATGTTGAATTTAAGAATGTTGACTTTGAATATGAAAAAGGTGTAAAAGTTCTGGACAAAATCAACTTTAAAGTAAGAAAAGGAGAAACTATTGCACTTGTAGGTCCAACAGGAGCTGGAAAATCAACAATAGTTAATCTTCTTAGCAGATTTTATGATGCACAAAATGGGCAAATACTAATAGATGGAGTTGATGTAAAATCAGTAACAATGGAATCATTAAGATCACAGATGGGAATCATGACTCAAGATAATTACATTTTTTCTGGAACAATCAGAGATAACATTTTATATGGAAAACTTGATGCAACAGAAGAAGAAATAATTGCAGCTGCTACAGCATTTCATGCCGACTATTTTATCAACAAGCTAGAAAATGGTTACGACACAAAACTAACTGCAAGAGGCGGAGAACTTTCTAACGGACAACGACAGCTTTTAGCATTTGCACGAACTATGATTAGCATGCCAAAAATTCTAATACTTGATGAAGCCACTTCAAATATTGACACAAAAACAGAATTACTCGTTCAGGCTGGAATTACATCATTATTAAAAGATAGGACTTCTTTTGTAATTGCACATAGACTTTCGACAATTCAAAACGCCGACAGAATCTTTGTCGTAGATAATGGAGGAATAGTTGAAAGTGGAAGCCCATCTGAATTGATGGAAAAGAAAGGTGAATATTACAACCTATACATGAAGCAATTCGCTTAATCAGAATAAAAAATTGATTAATTAATTTTTTGATTATTTAAAACTGATGAAATTAAAGTTCCATTTTCGTAAACTAATTTTAGTGAAAAAAATGGAACTTTTTTTTGCAAAAGAGATATAAATATTTCATCCCCTTTCCAATGTGGCAAATCGTTGATTTTTTCTTTACTTATCCAGTGTAGTTCGCCTTCATCACACTCAATCAACTCGCCCGAAAAATCTTTTGAATAAAAAAGATGCATATATTCAGTAAAGGTAGAATCTGATACAAAAGTAATAATCCCCTTGTATTCAAAAGTATTTAGCGTCAGCCCGGTTTCTTCTTTTACCTCACGCAAAACACAATCTTCCGGACTTTCGCCACTTTCAAATTTTCCACCAATACCAATCCACTTATCTTTATTTAAATCATTCTCTTTTTTATTTCGTTTGAGCATTAAATAAGAACTGTTTTTTTCGATATAGCAAAGTGTTGTATTCAACATAAAAATTATTCGAAGATATTCCAAACACCCTTTTGAAGCTTTGAACGGTTCTTTTCTGCCATTTCACGTAATGACCTTTTTAATATTTTTCCGCTTGCATTCAATGGATATGAAGTCACTTTTATATAGAATTCTGGAGTCTTGAATTTGGCAATTTCAGTATATAAAAATTGATTTATTTCATTTATATCAGGAAGAACAGAATCATCTTTTAAAATAACAACTGCAGCAATAGTTTCACCCAAATTGTCATCGCTAACACCAATAACCTGTGCATTTTTTACAGCTTTAAATGAAATTAAACGGTTCTCAATTTGTGCCGCAGAAATATTTTCACCATTTCTGATAATAATATCTTTGCATCTACCCCTCATATGATATAAACCGTCAGAAGAACGAGCAACTAAATCTCCAGTATGAAGCCAGCCGTCAGCAGTAATAGCCTTATCAGTATTTTCTTTATCCTTATAGTAGCCCATCATGATAACATCGCTTTTTACTTGTAATTCGCCCTGTTCATCATCTCCAATAACATTTCCTGTAGCAATATCGACAACTCTTGTTTCAACACAATCAATTGCCTTTCCAATGCTATTAATTCTCTGATTCATTGTCATTGTTTTATCATGCAAATCTGCAACACAAGTAAGAGTTGCACCTTCAGTCAATCCATATGCAACAGTTAATAAATCTGTATTGAATGATTTTGTAATTTTAATTGCATGTCGCTCTGGACAGAATGAACCGCCAAATACTATTTTTTTAAGAGATGAAACATCCAAAGTTTTTACCATTTCAGAAGTTGCCATTCCATATAAAAGTTCAGGAACACCACCAGTAACAGTACAATGATATTTTGCAACCAATTCAACACAAACATCAACTGTAATCTTTTGAGGAACAACAAGAGAAGCCCCGAATTTATGAAATGTAGTTGCAATTAATACATTACCATAGCAATAGTACAAAGGAAGCTGCAAAAGGAAAATATCATCAGAATTAAGCATCAAAGCGTTATTAAATGCATAACTAGTTTTTTGAATTCCATCTTGTTTTTCCATTGCACCTTTTGATGCAGATGTCGTGCCGGATGTAAACTGAATGCTATAAAGTCTGTTGTAATGAACTTTGTCAGCTTTTGCTTTTGATGCAAAAAATGTATCAAAATTAATTGCTTTATCATAAGGAGCAAAATCACCTAATGTGACTACCATTTCAAGATACTTAGTTCTTATATCGTATTCTTTTTTTATCGCACAAAAATCAAACAAATATTTACATTCAGCTGTATTTAAAACATGAAGTATTTCTGTATTTGATAATCTGCTTATAACAGGAACAGCCACAACACCAAGTTTGCTACAAGCATACAATGTTCCAAGCCATAATGAACAATTCAAACCATATATTGCAAGGTGATCATCGTATTTTGCGCCCATTGCAGTAATGCTTTCTGCAATATCATCAACAAATTTTAGAAAAGTTGTATATGTAAATTCTTTTTTTTCATCTGGGAATATAATTTTTTGATTTGGAAATTTCTGTGTTGATTCCACAAAAGTTTCATAAACTGTAATTTCTGAATTCATTCTTTTAAACCTCATTATAAAAGTGTTTTTTGTATTTTATCATTAACTTTGCTTTAGTTACAAGTATATAAAAACATGCTCATTCTATAATTGAAACAGTTTTTTTACATTGGAATCAACTAAATCACAAAGAGATTCAACACTTGTTTCACGCATTTTTGCAACAAAATCATATGTGTGTTCAATAAAAGTTGGATTGTTTGTATTTCCCCGTAAAGGAGTTGGTGCTAAATATGGCGAATCTGTTTCCAAAAGAATTCTTTCAGAAGGAATTGATTGTAGTAATCTTTTCATATCATCTATTTTGCTTTTTTTTGCGTATGTAACACCACCGCTTAAGCTAATATACCAGCCTCTTTCCAAAAAAGCTTTTGCTTCTTCATAGCCGTAGCTAAAACAATGAATTATTCCATTATCATAATCACTATTTTTTATGCAATCCAATGTATCTTCAAACGCATCTCTTGAATGAACTATTATTGGAAGATTCATTTTTTTTGCCAGAAGAAGCTGCATCTCAAAAAGTTCCCTTTCACCAAAATAAGTTTCTTTTGTAAAATCAGTTTCGGTTCTCCCGTCCGCACCAGAAGGATTCCAATGATGATCGATTCCACACTCCCCAATAGCAATGATTTTTCTATTAAGCGTATCAGATTCTGCGTCACAAGAAGTTTTTTCAATCATAGAAGAAAGAACGTCCATTCCTTTTGACCTGTCGTTTATATCATCTATTCCAGGCCAAATTCCTGCCGAAAAGTGGATAAAAGACCTACATTTGTCTGCATATTTTGCATCAATTTGAGCGATTGTCTTTTCTACACAAGATTGCCTACTCAACAAATCATCACATTTTGTTCCGATATCCATTGCAAAAAAACAATTTTTCTTCGCCATATTCAACAAAACATCAACGCAATTAACACCATATACGTCATTCATCAATTCAAAATGAAAATGTGTATCACTAAACATAAATTTCCTTATTCAGATTATAAACCTATCATTTTCTTTAAAAAAGATATTTATTTTAATTATGAATGATAATGGTAAATTCTCAAGCGATGTTCAAAAACTCATAAAACATTGCAGACAAGAAAACAATGGAATTATTAATTATAATAAGATTTCTCACGATTTAGAGAATCTTTTTGAACGCGCTTCTTCATGCCCTGGTGAACTTCCCTCTTCAATTTTTGAATATTGGGAAAAAGAATACGTTCTTCGTTCTTCAACTTTAACAAACGAACCTTCAGAAGAAAACTTAAACAAACTGAAAGCTTTCTTCTCTTTTTTGGACAACAGCAACGAAAACCCAGAATATATAAACGAAAATGACTGGGTTCAACTAGGTCAACTTGTCACTTACGAAGCAGAAGATCTTCCTGTAAATATTTTAACAGATTTAATGGCTATAATTGTTGACCATAAAGCAATATAAGGTTGTTTCGTGAACTATTCGTCGTGTATGCAATGCCCAAGAAAATGTGGCGTAAACAGAATTAACTCACATAAATCGTTTTGCAAAGAATCTGATGAAGTTCGTGTAGCGTTTGCAGGACTTCATTTTGGTGAAGAGCCACTTGTTACCGTTTTTGGTGGCAGTGGAACTATTTTTTTTACCGGTTGCACACTTAGATGTTCTTTTTGTCAGAATTATCAGATATCGCAGCAAGAA
>JAAZCS010000169.1 GCA_012513125.1 Treponema sp.
AATGACTTGTCATATTTCTTTCTCATACTTTACTGTAGCCTCCTTTTCTATTTTTCTCAAGAAGGTCAGTCCACTGTATTTCTATAAAATATGTGTCTTAATTTCTGGGCTCATTATAGATGAACTCCTGACACAACATCATCAATTCCAACCTTTTTAGCTATAAATTCCGCTGTTTTTTGATTATCACCAGTGAGCATTTTTACACAAACACCAAGCTTCTTCAGTAAAGATATAGCATATGCACTATCTTCTTTTACAACATCAGCAACAGCAATGATACCAAGAAGTTTATCATCCTCAGCAAAAATTAATGGTGTTTTACCTTGTTCACTTAATTCATTGATTTTTTGATTAATTAAATCATCAATTTTTATTTTTTTGTCTTTAATAAAGTTCTTATTTCCAGAAATTATTTCTTTTCCACAAATAAATCCACTCACTCCAAAGCCTGAAACGACTTTAAAATCCTCAACTTTTTGCAAATTAACTTGTGAAGAACTATTTTCTACATAATCTGTTATCGCTTTTGCCAAAGGATGTTCACTTCTTTTTTCTATAGAAAAAGCCTTTTCAAGCAATTCACTTTCATTTATACAAAATGGAATAACATCTGTTACTTTTGGTTCTCCCTTTGTAATTGTGCCAGTTTTATCTATTACAATTGAGTTAACTTTTCCACATTGTTCCATATCTGTTGCATTTTTAAACAAAACTCCATTTTTTGCTGCCACACCGTTTCCGACCATTATTGCTACAGGAGTTGCCAAACCTAAAGAACAAGGACAACTTATAACTAAAACAGAAATGCCCATATTCAATGCAAAACTCACGCTTTCACCTAATAAAAGCCACGTTATCACTGTTATGATAGAAATTAAAATAACAATTGGAACAAAAACACCGCTAACTTTATCTGCAATTTTTGCAATAGGAGCTTTAGAAGAAGATGCATCACTTACAATTTTAATAATTTTTGAGAGCATTGTTTCTTCTCCAACACTTTGTGCCTTACATTGCATTGAACCATATAAGTTTTGGGAACCAGAAACAACTATATCATCTATATTCTTTTCTATTGGAATGCTTTCACCAGTAATAGATGCCTCATTCACAGAGGATTTTCCTTCAATAACAATTCCATCTAACGGAACAACATCGCCCGGTTTTACAATAAAAACATCACCAATAGATACTTTTGAAAAATCTTCAAGAATCTCCTTTCCATTTTTTACTATCAGTACTTTTTTTGGAGCCAAATCCATCAATGAATTCAAAGAATTTGTTGTTTTTCCCTTTGAATATGCTTCCAAAATTTTTCCTACTGTTATTAAAACAAGAATCATTGCTGCACTTTCAAAATAAAGGTTATGATAAATTTCATTTAGCTTTGTCTGATTTTGAGGGGGAAATAAAGCTGTCATATTGAAAACAAGGACAACACTATAAATAAATGATGCAGAAGAACCTATAGCAACAAGTGAATCCATATTTGGCGATAATTTGATTAAACTTCTAAATCCATTAATAAAGAATTTTTGATTTATTACCATAATTGTTGCTGATAATAAAAGCTGCAATAATGACAAGGCAAGATAATTATTTTGTAATACCAAAGGAAGCGGAAAATGGAACATATTATGCCCCATCGAAACATACATTAAAATCAACAAAAAAAATAATGAAACAGCAAAACGTTTTATCAATTTAA
>JAAZCS010000170.1 GCA_012513125.1 Treponema sp.
AATAAGTATTTAATGAAATCTTCCTGAATATCCATATCATCTTCAAGATTAAAGAATGCCATTTCAGGTTCAATCATCCAGAATTCAGACAAGTGACGAGGAGTATTTGAATTTTCAGCACGGAAAGTTGGACCAAATGTATAAACTCTACTCAAGGCTGTAGCCATTGTTTCAGCTTCCAATTGTCCTGATACTGTTAAATTAGCTTTTTTTCCAAAGAAATCCTTGCTGTAATCTACTAATTTATACGCATCTTCAACTTTCATCCCACCGTTTCCTGCTTTTACACCCAATTCGGCAATTTTTTCCATTGAAAGAGTTGTAACTTGGAACATTTCACCAGCACCTTCACAATCAGAACATGTAATCTCTGGAGAATTTATATACTGAAATCCTCTTTCCTGAAAGAAACTATGAACAGCAAATGCCATTTGATTACGTATTCGATAAACGGCCCCAAACGTATTTGTTCTTGCCCTTAAATGTGCATTTTCACGTAAATATTCCATTGACATCTTGTTTTTCTGCAATGGATATTGTTCTGGAATACATTCACCTAAACAGATTAATTTTTCAAGCGAAACTTCAACATCTTGTCCACTAGCAGGAGATGAAATCAACACTCCTTCTGCCCTTACAGACGCTCCAGTTGAAATTTTCGCTAAATTTTCTTGTATTTGATTAACATCTGCGTTATTTGATGGTGCATTTCTATCAAAAGTAAGCTGAATATTAGAAAAACAACTTCCGTCATTTACTTGAATAAAAACGAGATTTTTTGAATCTCTAACAGTACGAACCCAACCACAAACAGTAACACTTTGACCTTTTGGTGAAGTTTTTAAAATATTTCTAATTAATTCTGGAACCATAAATTTACCTCTTAATTGTATTACCAAACATATTGATTCAGCTATTTTACTTAATCGTATTCTTTTCATCAACAGGATTAATGTTCTATAAAAAAATGTCTTTCTACTATTTTATTTTATGAATTTGATTAATATGATTCTTATGAATAAAACGAATATCACAGATATGACTGTTGGAAGCCCAACAAAACATATTCTAAAATTTACATTACCTTTGCTAATAGGAAATCTTTTTCAGCAATTTTACAATATGGTAGATTCCCTAATTGTCGGAAACTTTGTTGGCTCAAATGCTTTAGCAGCTGTTGGAACATGTGGTTCTGTTGTGTTTTTGTTTTTTTCATTAACATCTGGACTCGCTATTGGAATTGGTGTTATCGCCGCTCAATATTTTGGTGCAAAAGATGACGAAAAAGTTAAAACTACGATTGCAAACTCATTTTATGTATTAACAATTTCATCTGTTTTAGTCAGCCTAATAGGAATAATTTTCGCTCCATTAATTCTAAAACTACTACAAACTCCTTCTTCCATAATTAACGATTCAGTTATTTACATGAGAACTACTTGTGCGGGAATAATAGCAATCGCATTCTATAATGGTGTTGCAGCAATTCTTAGAGCTCTTGGAGATTCAAAAACACCTTTATATTTTTTGATTCTTTCTAGCATTATCAACGTTGTTTTAGATTTGTTATTTGTCTTGAGTTTTCATTGGAATGTTTTTGGCGTTGCATTGGCTACAATTATTTCACAATTTGTGTGTGCTGTCGGTTGTATTTATTACGCTTTCAAAAAAGTCCCTTATTTCAATCTTACTAAAAAACAACTTCGTCCTCACAGAATAATCATTTTGCAAACTTTTAAAGCCGGAATTCCACTGGCACTTCAAAACGCATTAATTGCTGTATCCTGCATGGTTCTACAAGGTGTAGTAAACAGTTTTGGTGAAACAATTATGGCATCTTATACTATCAATATGAGAATAGAACAATTAGTTCAGCAACCATATAGTTCGCTTGGAATGGCACTAACAACTTATTCAGGTCAAAATATGGGAGCTGGAGATTTAGCCCGTGTAAAAAAAGGATTACACAGAGCAACATTTATAGTACTCATTTTTAGCCTAATTTTACTTCCAAATGCGTGGCTATTCAGCGAAAATATTGTCGGATTCTTTGTAAAAGATCCTTCTGTTATTGATATCGCATCAAAAGCATTAAAAATTACAAGTATTTTTTATTTTGGATTAGGAATGATTTATGTTCCGCGTGCCATTTTGAATGGTGCTGGTGACACTGGATTTGCAATGATTAACGGATTAAGTGAAGTTTTATGCAGAATTATTCTTTCACAAATATTTACAAGAATTCCTCTTTTTTCATACTGGGGAATATGGATTACAACTGGTTTCACTTGGACAATAACAGCAACTGTTTGCATCATCCGATATAAAACTGGTAAATGGAAAACAAAAAGTTTGATTAATCTATCAAAAGATGTGTCAGAATAACACACACAAACAAAAACTGTTTACAAGTGTATCAAAAAATGCCCACTAAACCTATAATTTTTTGTGGGTAAATACTCTACGAGTTAAAATTACTCAAATTTGTTCCAGAAGTAAAGAAAAATAGCTTTATTTGTTCATTTTTTACTCATTTTTTAATAATCATACAAATAAAACGTATTATCAGTATGCTAATAATGCATTTTATTTCCAAAAACTTTCTCTCATAACACTAAAAAGCGACAAAATCATCATTTTTAAAATATTTTTTTTATTTTTCATCTTTTTTACATACTTGGCACGTTTCTTGCTATATATAAGGTATACATAATAAGTTCTGGAGGAACACAAATGGCAAATAATGATAATGTTTTAGCTTTATATCTTAAAGAAATTAATAAGATTCCCCTCTTAACACATGAAGAAGAAATTGACCTTGCACTAAAGGCAAAAGCTGGTGATGAAAGTGCAAAAAATAAAATAATAAATTCAAACTTAAGATTTGTAGTAAATGTAGCAAAAAAATATCAAAATCATGGAATTGATTTGCTAGACTTGATTAGCGAAGGCAATATTGGACTTATTACCGCAATTGATAAATTTGATGTATCAAAAGGATACCATTTTATTTCTTATGCTGTTTGGTGGATACGTCAGAGCATTCTAAAAGCTATATACGAAAAGAGCAGATCAATCAGACTTCCACTTAACAGAGCTAATGAAATTGTACAAATTGAACATGCACGAAAAATTGTTGCTGGTAACAAAACTGAACAACAGGAATTTGAAGAAATTGCACAAATGCTCAATATGTCTGTAAGCCATGTTCGAGATATGGTTAATATTTCAAAAGATATGATTTCACTGGATGCCGAAGTTAATAATTCTGAAAATGACAAAACTCAATTCTCTGATTTCTTTGAAGATGAACTTTATGACAGACCTGATGAAAAAATAATTAAAAAATCAATGACTGAAGATATTAATAAAGTTTTGGATACATTAAAACCTAATGAAGCAAAAGTTATTAGATTGAGATATGGATTAAACGGTGTTAAGCCTATGTCTCTTAAAGAAGTTGGAGATATCTGCAATCTAACAAAAGAAAGAATCAGACAAATTGAAAAACATGCAATTATCAGACTTCAACACCCAGTAAGAACAAAAAAACTGTATGATTATATGGCAGCATAAAAATTTAGAAAAATATAATGCATTAAGTGTACATTAAAAGTTGTAAACGATTTTTGATGTACACTTTTTTTTATTTATATTGTGAAATAACATCGCTTCTTGCTTCTAGCAATAATTTTTTATCACGTACAACATCTGCAATTTCCAGAGCCAATTCTCCGCTTTGCATTGTGCCATTCACTTCTCCAGGTCCTCTATTCACTAAATCTTGTTCAGCAATATAAAAACCATCTGTACTTTGCCGAAGAGTTTTCATTCGCTCAATTCCTGATTCTGAGAGTTTTTTGCTATAGATTAAAAAACAATATGACTGCAAATCACTTCTGCCAACACGCCCTCTAAGCTGATGC
>JAAZCS010000171.1 GCA_012513125.1 Treponema sp.
ATATTATTCTCCAGATTATTTCACCGCGCAGTAAGCCGCAAAAAGATTTTCCTTACTCACTTCCATTATTTTTCTACTAGGTATCTTTTTCTATCTTAAACATCTTTCGTCAATTCTTCGGTGCATACTGTAAATGTAATATGTAAAATACTTTCCCCAAAAATTGAGCGCAGTTGGATTCAATGTTTCGCAGTCAACACCAAGATATCTTATTTTTTCTTCAGTTCAATAACAACTTTATTTCCTATATTTTTCAAGTGCTTCCAAAACTTTTTCTGTACTTCCAAGAGCGTCAAAATCCTTAGCGTAGTCAACTCCATTTGCAACAGCATTTTTAATTGTCTCAGAATAAACTTGCTCGCCGTATTTCTTAATTAACAAGCAATATGCTTTCATTGTAAAAGCATTGTCATTTTTAAAGAAGCCTTTGTTACAAGACTTTAATTCGTCACATTCCCAGCAACCTTTAATTTTCTTCTCATTGCAGCAAGTAGCATTTGGACATTTTTTATCTTCAAACAAAGTTGCGAACGAACAGCAATTATAATCACTTCTGCAGCCGCCACACCACTGGCCTAAAAAGCAAAAGTCGCAGTTAAGTCCGCAATAGCAAACTGGATTTAAGCCTTCCCGTCCTTCTTTTACAAACTCATTCTTCAACTTCTTACAGTTTTCTATACGAACGCCATTGTCACCTTGCTCTTTATCAAAAGAAAATTTATTCAAAAGCTCACACGGAAATTTTTCACATTCGCCACAAAATCTCTTCCCTTTGGAAATAGTACAAGAAGCAAGCTCGCACTTTCCATGAAAAGGATTTCCTTTTGTAGCTACACATCCGCCACAGTTATATTTTTCCTTGTAATCGCATTTAGCGCAATCCAAGCCACAGTAAGTTGTAATTCTTTCTTCACCTAGCATTTTTATCCCTCTCTAACTTTATAAAATAACTATATCATCTTATTGAAAAAGAGAAAATAAACTTTTTCTCAACAAACACACTGGATTATCCTTGAATCAGAGATTATCCTTCAATATTTTTTTGCGGTGAATAATTGAAAAATACAAGCTACATCTTAGTACAATAGATAGTAAATTTTACAACCTTTCATACTAAGTGGTAGTCGCAAAATTTGCGACAGTTGGACACGCCACAGGCGTGCTAAAGAAAAAGCTATATTACCGATTATTTAAACATAAGAGGTAGGAAATTGAGTATAGAAAAATATTGTTCTGAAATAATTGAAGAACTAAATCCAAGTTATGATATAGAAGAAACACTACAGGAATCGTTCAAGACTGTAATAAAGTATTTAAATCAATATCCTGAAAATCTTTCTTTGAGCTCAAAGAAGGAGTCACTTGATGTAACAACAAAAGATGGAATTACAAAACTCGGAGTTTCATATTTTCAAAGTTTCTATTCTGCAACAATTCCTCAATTACCACAAACAGTTTCTGATGAAATGGTAAGTATCATCATGAAAAAAGTATTTAAATACTCAGATGAAGAAGCAGAGAAAATAAAAATTTCTCATAAACAATCCATGGCATCAGAAAATGCTGTAGGAACTTTACTAGAAAGGTACTTAGATTCAGTTCTTAGACCTGTCGGTTGGGCTTGGTGTTGTGGAAACTTCGTTAAAGCAATAGATTTTATCAAATTTGATAATGGGAATTGGTTTGAATTACAAATCAAAAATAGAAGTAACTCAGAAAATTCTTCCAGTAGTGCAATTAGAAATAATACAAATATTCATAAATGGTATAGAATTGATGCAACTACAGGAAACACAAAATGGAACAACCTTCCTGAATCAATGCAAGGTTTAAATCTATCAGAAGAAGGATTTAAGACTTTTGTAGAACAATATATTGCTGAAAATCTTAAATCCATATAAATTAAGCACTAAAGTTTAATTCAGGTTCATTAACTTTTTTTTCTGCCATAGCTTTTTTCCGTTTTTTTGCCATTAGTTCTTTAAAAGAAACATTATCTGTAAAAACATATCTGGAAAAGGGAAAATCTACTGGTGGCAAAACTAGTTTTTCATTGGAAACAAGTTTTACAACTTGTTTTCCTATTGCAATTCCTAAGCTAACAGGAACTGCATTTCCAATTTGTCTATAAATATCTTTCATTTCACCAAAGAATTTCCAATCATCTGGGAATTCTTGAATACGCATATACTCTTGAATACTTAAAGGTCTGTTTTTATCAGGATGGCACAAATCTGTGGCTGGCATTGTTGGGTCAGTAACGAGCGTTGGGGATGGTTCATTCCAACCTAATCGTCTAAAAAATCCTGTTTTTCCGCCACCGAGTTTTAATTTACTTCCCATTGCTTCAAATTGAACTTCCTTTGGCAAATTTTTCCAATATTGCCCTTCTTTTAACATTCTAAAAAACTTCAAACGTTTTTCGGGAAAATTCATGTAAATTTGTTGAGATTCATCAAGATTAGAAATTACATCTTTTACAGTTTTCCATTTTGGTAAACCGAAATTTCCATGTTCATCATTTGTCGGTGGTAAATAAGGAACTTTTTTTCCATCACGCGAGCAGAAGAAAACTACACGCTCACGTTTTTGTGGGGCACCATAATTTGCAGCGTTGTACAAATTAAAAGTAACAGTATAACCACCTTCTTCGAGTTTACTTAAAATATGTACTAAAGCACCACCTTTTAATTCTTCTGGTGTTCTTGGAGAAAATCCAAAACGTTTTTCTACTTCTGGACTTTCGAAAGGAGCAGATAAAATACAACGCACATTTTCGATTACTGCAAACTTTGGGCGTAATTCCAAAATTCTATCAATAAATGTTAAAAATACGTTTCCACGAATATCGGTAAAACCCTTTCTTTGTCCTGCCGTACTAAAAGCTTGGCAAGGTGGACCGCCAATAATTAAATCAATTTCTTGTTTTTCAGATATATTTGCAAACTTTCTTATATCTGCTCCTGTGTAATTGTTTATATCACCAATTAAGCCAATGTCAGGACGGTTTAATAAAACAGTTTTTCGTGTATTTGGTTCTATTTCAGAAGCGAGAATTGGAGTAATTCCGGCTTTTTCAATACCATAGTCAAGCCCTAAAGCACCGGAAAAAAAACTTAAAGCAACAATTTCGGGTAATTGTTCATTTTTTCGTATTTGGTCAGGAATATTTTTACTTAGTTTAAATATGGTTTCTTTATCGTTTAAAAAAGATGGTTCTATAACCCAAGTTTTACCAACTTGAGAAGCGTGAATTCTATTTTCACGTATTAATTTCCGTACATACTGAGGTGTACATTTTAAAAAAGAAGATATATCTTCTACTGATAGGTACTGCTTGTTTGTTTCCATAACGAAACAATAGTATAATGCAGTGCGTTTGTCAACAAATAAAATGTTAATAAAAAACCAACGGTCAATCCAGTCAACGAATCGCTGAACGGCTGGATAAAGAAGGAGCTGTTCATAGACTTCAATATTGAGAAGAGCAAAAGTGTAAAAGAAGATGTCGCCAAGTACATCGAATTCTGATAGGAACACCTAAGTTTTTTCAGTATAGGGTGTTCACTTCTATTGACCGGTACAAGGCAACCTTTCCGCCATAAAAGTGTAAAATTATACTAGTTTTTCCCCATAAAAAGTGTTATTGCCACTGAAATTCTCGTCATCAATAATGCTTTTTCAACATACAAGGGAAGCTTTACGAAACTTAGTACAGAGACAATACACTGGACAATATACAAACTCGTAACGATTTTGGGGTAAATTGCCATTATTTACTTGACGATTTTGGGGTAAAAACGCATAATATATCTAACGATTTTGTGGTATTTGGACATAAAATACCTAACGATTTTGAGGATTGAGGATGAAAATATTCAAACGAAAGCTATATAACAAACTACAAGAATGGAAGAATGATTCTCAAGGAAGAACTGCACTTCTTATAGAAGGCGCAAGACGAATAGGCAAGTCCACTCTTGTAGAGCAATTTGCGGAGAATGAATATGAAAGTTACATCCTAATTGATTTTTCACAAGCTCCTGAATCAATAAAAAAACTTTTTACAGACGTATCTAACTTAGACTATATTTTCCTTCAGCTGCAACTTCAGTACAAAACTGACTTGCACAAAAGAAAATCTGTTATAGTCTTTGACGAAGTTCAGCTTTACCCTTTGGCACGCCAGGCAATAAAATCCTTAGTAAAAGATGGCCGTTATGATTACATTGAAACAGGCTCTCTTATCTCAATAAAAAAGAATGTACAAAATATTCTTATTCCAAGCGAAGAAAGAAAACTATCTATGTGGCCAATGGATTACGAAGAATTTCTTTGGGCGTTAGACGATACAACAACTATTCCACTTTTAAAATCTGTTTGGAAATCAAAACAATCTTTAGGTGAACAAACGAATAGAAAACTAATGCGTGATTTCCGTTTGTATATGTTGATAGGTGGAATGCCACAGGCCATTAATGAATATCTTGAAACAAACAATTTTAAAAATGTTGATTTAGTAAAACGAGATATCCTTTCTTTATATGAAGATGATTTTAGAAAAATTGATTCAACAGGAAAAATATCTTTGCTGTTTGATTCAATTCCAGCTCAATTAAACAAAAATACTTCCCGGTATCAAGTTTCTGGTGTTTTGAAAAATGAACGGGCAGATTCAATTCTTGATTTGATTGCAGAGCTAAAAGATTCAAAAACCGTTCTTGTTTCCTACAACGCAAACAATCCAAACGCTGGGCTTTCAAATAACAAGGATCTTGGGAAATTTAAGCTATTCTTGGCGGACACAGGATTATTCACAACACTTGTTTTTAAAGATAAAGACTTTACAGAGAATATAATCTATGAAAAACTTCTTAATGACAAGCTTCAAGCAAATCTTGGCTCTCTGTAGGAAAATATTGTTGCACAAACATTAACAGCAAATGGCTACGAGCTTTTCTATCATACTTTCTTAAACGAGAAGTCACACCATAATTATGAAATCGATTTTTTGCTCACAAGTAAAAATAAAATCTGTCCTATTGAAGTGAAATCAGGTCAACGCACAGTCCATCCTTCACTGGACGCTTTTTGTACAAAATACTCTAGCCGTATTTTACATGAATATCTTGTACACACAAAAGATTTCAAGAAAGACAACGCCATAGAATGCCTGCCTGTTTACATGACTCAGTTTTTATGATGGGAGACTGACTACAATAATACAGATAATAACCAGAATTTTCTATTTATTTTCTTTTGTAAAACCACAATCAAAATCCATTTGTTCCCGTTACTTCAACTTTTCCCATTCATCACGAGTGATTGCATACGCAACAGTTGTTTGCTTTTCATCATCAATAAACTCATGAACTTTTTTCATTCCATTAGACATTGCAGTTGCACTTGAAGCAACATTCGTCTGTTTCATATATGAATAAACTTTATTGAATGGAGTGTTTTCAAAAATCCAATCACGGCATTTTCTTGCAGCTTCCTTTGCGTAACCTTGATGCCAATACTTTTTATTTATGTGATAGCCAATTTCAGGTTTAATTATTCCATCAATATTCTGCATTGTAATTCCACAGTCGCCAATCATTAGGTCACTGCTTTTTTGAACAACCGCAAACAGACCAAAACCAAATGTTTCATAACGGTCAATGTTTTTTGTTATCCAGTTTCGTACACGCTTTTCGTCAAACGTATATGGATAATGCTGCATAATTTCCGAATCTCCCAAGATTTCGTACAACGCGTCATAGTCATCTGGATTAAGTTCACGTAAAATCAATCGTTCTGTTTCTAGTTGCATTTTTACTTCCCATATATTTCTTGATGATCACCAATATCAACCGGTATTATTTTTTCTTCAATAATTTGAAACTCTATTGATATTCTATACCTCATATTTATTGAAATAGAATATCCTGAAAAACAAGATGTCTTAAATTGATGTAATCGTAGCGATGGATGAAATGGATTCAACCCAAGAAGTGTCATTGTCTTTTTGTATTGATTCTTCAATTCTGGATGTCTTTTAAGAAATCTTCTGACACGATTTTCATATGATTCCGTATATATAATCTCAATCATTTGCAACCCGTTTCATATGTTCCTCAATGCCATCTTTGTGGAATCTTCCGGCGGCCATATCTTCCTGACTTTCCCTAATTGCCGCATCAAGTTCCATCTCACGAAGTTTATTATAATCTTCTATTTTTAGTACTATGTATTTTTCTTTACCACGAACGGTTATAATTGCACTTTCGTTTTCTTTTATTGTGTCATCAATTATTGTTACACCCTTTGTCTTTAATTCGTTTGCCGTAATTGTCATTTCCATAGACGTACCTCAATAATAAGAATAAAGCATATAGTACTATCTATCAATACTATTAATAGTACTTCCATAGAATATCAAACAGGAGAACAAAAAGTGAAACTTCTTGTTTATCTATATTTAGATTTTCTTCTACAGGTTCTTCATTTTATGGTAGAATTGAAAAAATCTTAAATAAAAAAGGATTGGTTTAAGAGAATATGGATATTGAAAATAAGCAGAATGCAGATAATTCGTTTTCAGATGGGAATACTCTAAATTTTAATTCAAATAAAGAGAATCATATCTTAAAAAATATGTATTTTAAAATACTCCCGCAACAGATGATTTATGGTTTCGTTTTTATGCTCAATACGATTATTGACAGCTTTATAACTAGCCGTTTCTTAGGATCAGAAGCTATGGCCGCTTTAGGATTTTATACACCTGTTTCAAATGTTTTATTTCTGTGTTATGTATTTATTACAGGAACGCAGGTTATGTGTGGAAACAGCATTGGCAGAGGAAAAAGTCGTAAAACTGTTTCTATTTTTTCAACATGTGTTGTTGTCATTTTAATATATTCTCTGTTGTGCAGTGTATGTATGTACTGCTTTTCAAATCAGATAGCAGGACTTCTTGGTGCACAAGGAATATGCCACAAAATGCTTTCAGATTATCTGGCAGCAATTTCATTTGGTGCTGTCGTTATGATGCTTTATTCACTCTTTATGGGATTCCTTCAGATGAATAACAGAACGGATCTTTTCAGAATAACTCTTGGAGTGATGATAATTTCGAACTTTGCTCTTGATATACTTTTTGTATCAAAACTGAATATGAGGATGTGGGGGCTCGGTCTTGCAACTACTGTAAGCAATCTGTTGTCGGCACTTATTGCAGCCTTAGGAGTTATTAAGTCAAAAAGAAAACCTGTTGTTTATTTTATGCCCAAACAATTATGTTTTAACAGACTTCCAGAAATGACAAAACTTGGTTCGACCTAAATAGTATTTAATCTTACAGTTGCACTTAGAGCATATATTCTTAATATTATTCTGATGAGTACGGGTGGCACCAATGCGGTGGCTGTAATGACGGTACTTAATCTAACATTGAGTTTTATCGGAATGATTCCCACAGGAGCATCCAATACAGTACTTTCACTTGGAAGTATTTTCAATGGCGAAAAGAATCGGAACGCATTGGAAAATTTACTTAGATTTTCAATAAAAGTATCAACATTACTGTCAATTGTTGCAATAATTGCAGTTTCCTTATTTGCACCTTTTATTTCGGAAATTTTTTATCAGAAAGGAACGGAAGTCGAAAACATGACAATTGTTATGCTTAGAATTGTTATTTGGTGGAGTATTTTTTTCATCAATAAGCGGAATAATTACAAAAATATATCAGTGCAGAGGGAAAATCATGATAAGCAATATCTTTTCACTTGCGGATAATATTCTGGTAGTTGTATTTGCATTGCTGTTTTCACGGATTATAGGAACTGTAGGAATATGGGCAGCCTATCCAATGGCAGAAATAACAGCTCTTCTGATAATTATTGTATATTTATGGAAAGAATCGAAAAAGTTTCCATCTTCTGCTAGTGATTTTGCAGGGACAAGAACAGGTTTTGAAGTATCTGAAGATGATATGCTTTCAATTGAAGTAAGAACTATGGATGAAGTAGTAAAGGTTTCCGAATGTATAATGCAGTTCTGCAAAGAGAAGCATACACCTTCTAAAACAGGATTTTTTGCAGGACTTGCAATTGAAGAAATGGCAGGAAATATAGTTCGCTACGGATTTGAAGATGGAAAAAAGCATGAAATCAGTATTTTTGTCATAAAGGAAAAAGATAACCTGACAATAAGAGTAAAGGATAATTGCAAAGCGTTCGATCCGATTCATTATATGGAACAGTTCAGTGACGATGATTCAATTAAAAATATAGGAATAAAACTAGTGGAGAATACGGCAAAAGATATGAAATATCAGCGTATTCTTGATCTTAATTACCTGACAATATGTTTGTGATTATATGTGTTTTTTTATAAAATAATGTTATACGGACGGCTCACTGAGCCGCTTTTTTTTATAAATAATGATTGAAATTTATAGCGCACTGCGCTATACTGTATCTATGATTGAAATACAAGATAAAACTTTGACTGACTATAAGTATATTGACCTCTTTGCAGGTATTGGTGGTTTTCATTTAGCACTTTCTTCTCTAGGAGCAGAATGTGTATATGCAAATGAATGGGATTCTTTTGCACAGAATGTCTATAACGAAAATTTTGGAATTGAACCAGAGGGTGATATTACAAAGGTTGATGAAAATACAATTCCCGACCATGATATTTTATGTGCGGGCTTTCCTTGTCAGGCATTTTCAATCAGTGGTAAACAAAGAGGCTTTGAAGACAGTCGTGGAACTCTATTTTTTGATGTTGCTCGTGTTGTAAAAGCTAAAAGGCCAAAAGTTGTATTTATGGAGAATGTAAAAAACTTTGCAACACATGATAATGGAAATACGCTTACAGTAGTAAAAACTACAATGGAGCAATTAGGCTACACTTTTTATGAAAAGGTATTGAACGCCGTTAATTACGGAATGCCTCAAAAAAGAGAGCGTATTTATATGGTTTGTTTCAGAAATGATTTAGCAAATACTGTTTTTTCATATCCAAAACAATTCAAACTTACAAAACATGTCGAAGATTTTCTGCTTGATGACGAAAGTCTTGTAAAAGATTTATATGTAGAAAGAGAAGATACATTTTACAATGGAGAGAAAGACGACAAATATAGCGATACATCTATCCGCTTGGGAATTGTGAATAAAGGTGGTCAAGGTGAAAGAATTTACAGTACAAAGGGAATTGCAATTACACTTTCAGCATATGGTGGCGGTGTCTTTGCAAAAACAGGTGGTTATCTTGTAAATGGACGACCTCGAAAATTACATCCGCGAGAATGTGCAAGAATTATGGGGTATCCTGACACTTTCAAAATAAGTAAAAATAAAAATCAGGCATACAAACAGTTTGGAAATTCTGTTGTCGTAGATGTTCTTCAATATATTGCTATTGAAATTGGTAAAACACTTGCAGTTCAAGAATCTGCAAAATCCTTAAGTGCGTAATGAAAGAACTTGATTTTAGAAAATGGCTTAATGTAAATGGAGTTTCAAAAAAAATGCAATCTGATTTTGTTTCAAGGCTAAAACGCCTTGAAACAAAACTTGAAATCTTCGATATTGATGAAGAATATAAGAAAGATAAATGTGAAAAACTTCTGAAATATCTTTCTAATGGTTGCAAAGAAAGCCCCTACTCAAAAACTCTTGAACTTTTGGGAACATCCAACCAACATACAGTTCTAAAATATGCGGTAAAGAAATATATTTCATTTTTGGAATCTATTTAAATTCAAGCTTGAATTTTTCTATATCTCTTTCTTGCTGATCTTGTACAAGAGAAATTGAGAAAATAACATTTGGATTGGAAGTATTGGAAAGTCGTGTCACTTTGAAAATATCTTCTTTTTCATTTTTGAACTGATATGTATGCGATTCTCCTATTATTTTATAGGTCATAGGCTTGGCATTCATTTTTACAAAAACATACTTTCCATCTTTGTAAATTTTCTTTATGGAAAAACCTTCTGAAGTAGCAGCTTTTTCAATTTCCCGATAATCGTTCTCGCTTGGATTAGCAGAACCGCTCTTTTTTCTTCTGTACAATGCAATTACATCAAAATAGTTTTGGAAATGCTCAATTGGAAAAATAACAAAATTGTCTGACTTCATATTATCATTTCCGACTTCTTTCTCAATTATGAAATATTTTACACCTTTAGCTTTATAGAATTCACAAATCCAAGAATAAAAATATGATTTATCCATTAACAATTCAGTACCATCAGTTCCAGGATTTTTATATCTATCAAAATCCTCTGTCATTTTATCAAGAATTGCCTCTGATTGGATATTTTCAGGGTAAGCATTTGCTTTTGAGTAATCAAAAGAATTCGAATCTGTATTGGTAAAAGCAACAAATTGTCCGCATTGTGCTTGTTTCATTTTTGATTCAATGTAAAAAATCGCAATTCCACTTTTCGTTAGCAGAATATCAGATTTTGTTGAATCCGATCCACCTTCCGCTTCAAAATTATATTTGTTGTCTGCGAAGTTCGCCTTTAAATATTTTAAGCATTCTTTTTCACAAATTTGCCAGTTTTCCATTTTACCCTTCCTTAAAAATTTTTTTTTATACTATTTCCAAGTGTATTTATAACATTTACAGTCATTGCATTTCCTGCCTGCATTAACAAATGCCTATCAGAAACAGTTCCTTTTACTTTATCGGCATATTCCTTTGGAAAACCTTGTAGCAAAAGGGCTTCGTACCCTGTTAATTGATAAATTTCTCCATTTTTTACATATAAAATTCCATCTCGTTGAGAGCGTAACGTCGGACATCTTTCTTCATAAATCCTCAAATCAGACATTCGTGTATCAAGGATTTTCCCTTCCATTTGTTTCAAATCTTCAACTGTATATTTTCCACAATTTGTTGGATTGTTCAGATAATAATGTAAGATTTCTAAACGCTCTGCTGATGCTTTATTATTATCAATCAAATAATTTTTCAACGAAGGCTTTTCGATAGTTTGTGGCCATTGAAATTCATCAATACTTTTATTCAAAGATTTATTCACACCAATAAAATAAACTCGTTGCCTCATTTGTGGTACTCCGTATTCAAGGCTTGTAAGGACTTTATAAATGATATCATATCCAGAGTCGTTTAATTCATTAAGAATTATTTTTAATGTTTCGCCATTGTCATGTGTTACAAGTCCTCTTACATTTTCCAAAATAAAGCATTTTGGTTGAGTTTCTTTCATGATTCTTGAAAAATGAAAAATGATTTGTCCTCGTGAATCATCAAATCCTGTTTTTCTGCCCATAACAGAGAAGGTCTGACATTGGAATCCTGCTATAAGAAGGTCAAAATTTGGTAAAGTTTCAGTTTTTATGTTTTTTAAGTTTCCAAAATTCTTTTCATTTTCTGTATTAAATAATTGTTTGTAAGTTGCAACTGACAAACGGCTTGTATCGGAATAACCAACAGACTTTAAGCCACATTGTTCTAGTCCTAATCGACCTCCGCCAATTCCAGAGCAAAAATCAAAGAAAGTAGATATTTCCATATAAATTTTGTATGATATTTTGAAATAAAATGCAATATACAAGGAAAAGAATATTTTTTAATCGAGTCAAGCTCGATTAAAAAATGAATTGAACCTTAGGGCTTGAGCGAAGAATTGGTTGTAAAAAAGGAATATTTCAGAAAACAAGTCGAGCTTGCTTTCTGAAAGGATATTTAACTTTAGGGCGATGCAATGTAGCGGTAGTATGCGGCTATACGCCGCTGAAAAAGTGAACTTAAAAATTGAAGCGTTGCTTCTGAAAAATACAAATATTTTCATTAAAGAAGAATAAAAAAAATGGGAATATTTATAAGAAATAATTTCGTATAACAAGAGGTTCGTAGCCGACAACGCAGTCAAGCTGCGTTGCGGTACAACCCGTTGTTAAATTAAAGTAAGAACTAAAATTAATAAGAGAAGGTTGAATATAATATGGATATTGAAAAAAAACAAGATGAATCAAAGTTGTTTATAAAAGTAAGCGGAAGACTTGATACACAGACATCACCGCAGCTGGAAGAGTGTGTCAAAGGCAAACTTGATGGTATTACTGAACTCAAAATTGACATGGCAGATTTGGAATATATTTCAAGTGCTGGGCTTCGTGTTCTTCTTATGATATCAAAGATAATGAAAAATCAGGGAAGTTTTGTAATCTGCAACATAAATGAAACGGTCAAAGAAGTTTTTGATGTAACAGGTTTTTCTGATATACTGACAGTTGAATAAGTTAGAGGTTTTTGCTGATAGTAACAATATTTCTGCCATTTGAGCGTTCGTATATAAAACTGTCCATTGTTTTTTTGACAATCATTATGCCAAGCCCCCCAATTTTTCTTTCTTCTGCTGAAAGAGTGGTATCAGGATTTTTTTTGGTTGTTGGATTATATTCTGTTCCTGAATCAGAAAGTGATATAACAGCATGATTATTATCTTTATTGATGGTTATAGTACAATCGCCTGTGTCCGGAGTATAAGCATAATATGAAATATTTGAAAATAGTTCATCAAGTGCAACATCAATTTGATTCTTTGTTTTTGGACTGCATGAATTTTCATCAAGATATTTATTGATAAAATCAGTAATGTTCTCCAGATTATTTACATCAGCTTTTACTGTTATACTATGTTCGTCATTGTTGGCTTTTCCATGGTAGATTAGATTGAGCATGGTAATATCATCAAACTGAGCAGCCCCATTTACAAAGTTCATTATTGAGTCTGATACTTTCTGCAGAATCGTTTCATTATACGTATCCTTGTTTGAATTCAGAACTTCAAGCATTCTGTCTGTTGTGTACATTTCATTTTGAAGATTTTTAGCCTCTGGTACACCATCCGTATAAACAAAAATTCTGTCACCCTTATTTAGCTGCAAAGCATATTCATGATATTTTATACTCTCCATTCCTCCGAGGACAAAATCATGTTTATCTACAAAAAGTTCATAATTTCCATCTTTTCTACAGATTGCAGGAAATTCGTGACCGGCATTAGCTGCAGTAAGAATACCGGTAGATAATTGGAGAATTCCTAACCAGACCGTAACGAACATATCAGATTTATTGTTGCTACATAATTGTTTATTCACATTTGAAAGTATTTCTGACGGAGTTCCACCAAGAAGAGCTTGATTTTTTATAAGTGTTTTTGCTATGACCATAAATAGAGCAGCAGGAACACCTTTCCCTGAAACATCAGCAATGACACAGCATAAATGATCATCATCAACCATATAGAAATCGTAAAAATCTCCTCCAACCTCCTTTGCGGGATGCATTGAAGCTATAAGATCAAATTCTGATATGTCGGGAAAAGGCGGAAATATAGATGGAAGCATATCAGCCTGAATCTGTGTGGCAATATTAAGCTCCGCTGCGATTCTTTCTTTCTCCGACATAATATTTGACAGCTGTTCAATATAACTTTTAAGTTCAATTCCCATCTTGTTAAAGGAAGTTGCAAGATCACCAATTTCTGTTTCAGAGTTGATATTAATAGACATATCTATATTATTGTCTATATTCTTTATAAAATTCGCAGTGAACTTATCAAGTTTTCTTATAGGTGTGACAATCTGTTTATTTGAAAGATAGTAATTGAGAATCATTATTAACAAAATTACTATAGCTACCGTTATTGATGCACCTAGTATATATGTTAAAAAGATTTCCAATACCTTCGGAATTTCTACATCGACACCAACTAATGCAACTGGATCACCATTACTGTTAAAAATAGGATAACATGCAGTTGCTATATATCCAATTTCCGGTTCCTTTGTAATAATAACTTTCATTTCGGGATTTCTGTTATATACTAATTTACAGTATTCCTTACCATCATCAGGATAAGATTCATGTTCACCAAAGTTTAGAAAACTATTATCATCTGCTATATCCCAAAGAAAAGTTATATCTTCTTCATTAGGTATAAAAACATAATAATAAAGAATATCAGAATCATTTTCCATGATGGTCAAATAGTTTTTTATTTCTAAATAATAATCATCTTTTTCAAAACTCTTTTTATATTCTTCAATTTTATCGCCATTGATCATATCAGAAGCTGTATAGCAGTACTGAGATACTGTCTTTTTACATTGATTGTATACAATGTTGGAATACAAAATACTTATTACGATTACAAGAGAGACGATAAGGATAATACCCGTTAACATTTGACTGACAATAATAGTGGTACTGAGTGAATGCTTTTTTTTCATTGGGAAGTCTCCTTTTCAATCATATGATAATTTGCATAGATAAATTCTGATAGAAATATGATTTGATTATATATCTTATATTTGCTTACAAAAAATATTTATTTCTTCCACTTTTGGCAATAGATCATTTTTATTTTCTATTGAGCATAACCCCAAGTGTGCAGCAGACTTAATTTCCATATGTCCATAAAAATGTTCAATAGTACCGATAATTCTTTCACACTCTTTCATATTAGGACCTGTTCGTAACGCAACAGAATATCCTTTTTTTTCACCACTCAGCTTGGCATGAGGTTCATGAGTATTACACCAAGGAGTGCATCTGTCTATGAAAGATTTAAATTGACCTGGAACGTCCGCCCAGTAAGAAGGCGAAACACATATAATTATTTCAGCCTTTTCAAATTCAGAAATTATTTTTTGAATATCATCATTTTGGATAATACATTTTGCCGTAGCATGGCAACTACGGCAGCCCTTGCAAAAATCATATTTATAATCATCAATGCAAATATTTTTTACCGCATATTTTTTTTCTAGATTTGAGCAAATAATTTTTACAATTTCCGCAGTTGCACCATTTTTAACAGGGCTACAATTAATAACCAATGCATTCATTTTTTACCTCTCAAAAACTTATCGAGTTAAACAGAAAATAATAATCGCCTGTTCAACTTCATGCATACGCTTTTTGAATTCATAACCTACAAAATATTTTGAATCAATCGCATCAGAAGAAACAGCCTGCCCGCCCAACAGATTTATACCCTTTTCAAAAGTAATCCGAGTCCACAAACCTTTTTGTGGCAAGAACATTGCTACAGTTTTTCCATTCAAGAAGCCCTTGTATTTTCCAGTCTGGAGTTCATCTGCGATTGTAAAGATTTCGTGTATTTCGTTTGGCGTGAAGTCTGTTAGGTGAAGAAAGTGTTTCATAGATTGTCCAAATACTCCTGAATTTTTTGTGCAAACTTTCCAACGTGAAGTCCATCTGCAAAAGAATGATGAACTTGAACAGAAAGTGGCATAAAATAACGACCGTCTTTTATATAATATTTTCCCCAGTCAAACAAAGGAGTGGCATTGTTTTTTTCCAGCTCCACACTGTTTCTAAAAACCATGCAGTGCATTGCGCGCAGCCAAGTTTTTTCATCGATTAGTTTGTATTTGTTGGATTTGATTTGCCTCTTGGATAGAGTAATATTACTTAAGGGAGAGGGAATATGCAAGAAGTTGATTTTCTTTTGCAAACGTATTGTTTTATAATTAATTCTATTTTGTTTCAATTTTGAATCTATATAGACATTAAATTAGATTCTTACTATATTCTTTTTATAACATGGAGGAAAAATGAGTACAATAAAAAATCTTATTGAAGAATCAAGAAAATTTAGAAAAGAAACTGTTCCATTAACACTACGGATTCCACAAGATCTTAACGATTTTATTGAAGAATTTGCTGGGCAATTATCGCTATCAAAACAAGAAACTATGCTAAATCTATTAGAAGAAGGAGTTAGTATTGCAAAAGAAGAACTAAAAAAACTTGATACGATTGATGAAAAACTGGAACACTACAATTATCATCTTCTAAACACAAATAAAGGAAATAACTACTCAGATCATGAATGGATGTTTACAAAAGGATATGCGGCGGCATTCTATGATCCTTGGAAATTTAATATTGATCGTATTAAAAAAGGAGATAGAGTATTTCTTTACGAAAATGGTATCGGTATCATTGCAATGGGTATTGGAACTGGAAAAACTATTTCCATTGATTATGAAGGAAAAAAAGATGAATGCCATTATCAGGAACTTCAAGAATATAAAGTTTTATCAAAAGCAATGCCTTCATCTGAAATCAAAAAAACATTAAACCGAAATGTCGTATTTTTAAGAACAATGTCTGGGGTTCCTAATGGGAAATTACTTTATGATGTTATATTAAAAGATTTTATGTAATTTTTATTAAAAATCTATAAAAAGTGCTGAAAATGATAAATCGGTGCATATATTAATATATGGATATTTTAATTACAAACAGCAAATTTTCTGAGATAAAGATTCAGTTCAATTACAACGAATCATTTATCTCGGCAGTAAAAAAAATTCCCGGACGAAAATGGAATCTCAAAGACAAATATTGGACAATTCCAGACACACAGCAAAATGCTGATTCACTTTTGTCGCATCTTTATTCAACCCATCTATTTGATATAGATTGTTCTTTGCTATCACAAGAAGAAAGCATAATAAAAATGAAAAATATCTTGAAAGCAAAACATTATAGCGAAAGGACGCAATCAACATATATAAAATGGGTTGAGTCATTTCTAAAAAAATATTGTGAAATACCACAGACGATATTAGGACAAAAGCAGATTAATAATTTTCTCACAGAGCTTGCAACAAAGAAAAAGGTAAGTGCGTCAACACAGAATCAAGCACTTGCAGCCCTACTCTTCTATTTTAGATTTGTAAAAGGAGACAACCCGATTGAACTTAACGATGTGATAAGAGCAAAACGTCCGCTACGACTTCCGGTAGTTTTTAGCAGAGAAGAAATTAGTAAAGTATTTGTCCAGCTTGAAGGCGACAAGAAACTTGCGGCACAATTACTATATGGAACGGGAATGAGGTTGAATGAATTATTAAATCTAAGAATTCTCGATATAGATTTTGATAGAAATGAAATTACGATTCACAATGGAAAAGGTTCAAAAGACAGACTTGCGATTCTTCCACAAAAACTAAAACTCAAAATACAAAAACATATAGAACAGGTCAGGCAAATTCACAATAAAGATTTAGCAGAAGGATGGGGAAAAGTTTTTTTATCAGAAGCATTAAAACGGAAATATCCAAATGCATCAAAAGAATTTAAATGGCAATGGCTTTTCCCTCAGAAAACACGATGGATAAACAAAGAGACAGGAGAACAAGGCCGGTGGCACATGGACGAATCAGTTCTGCAAAGAGCAGTTCAATTCGCAATAACACGAGCAGGAATCGATAAAAAAGCAAGTTGCCATACATTTCGGCACTCGTTCGCGACCCATTTGTTAGAAAGTGGCTACGACATACGGACGATACAAGAG
>JAAZCS010000172.1 GCA_012513125.1 Treponema sp.
CAGATTAATATTTTAAAAAACTTGATTCATTACCATTTTTCTCATATTCCAACTTTTTGTTTTGAAGCTGTCTTAATTCTTCAGTTAAATTATTTATTTCATTTTGAAATTCAGTCTTCTTTTTTTCATAATTTCTTACTGGTGCTGAATTTCTAAAATATGCATTATATACTTTTGCAGTATCAACAACACCAAATTTTGTTATTTGTTGTGCAAAAATACTAGAAATACTTAAAAAACTTAATGTTAAAACAAAAGTAATTATTTTTTTCATAAACAACCTCTTTATTTATTTACAATATTAAATGATAGAACAAACTGGAACGTATTTGTGTAGTACAAGTCACTTGAACCCATATTCCAACCATAATCATCATGTTTGAACTTCCATGCAAATAAAAGATGCAATGGAAATTGAGGCAACAAAATTCTTATTCCAGGTCCCATACTAAAATAGATATCATTCAATGAAGTTGAAGTAAGCATTGCTGCAGGTGTATCTTTTACAATAACTGTATCAAAAAAGCCATCAACACCAAGAACATTAGGCACTACAGGAATTCGTAACTCTAATCTATTTGATAACAACGATAATCCTTTTCCATCTGTTAAATTATATAATTCAGTCCAACCTCTTCCGTATATCATTCCATCACCATACAATTTGTTTGTATCAGAAATAGTAGTTCCAGCAACAGGGAAAATCATAGATAATGAAGTTGAAGCTGCCAAAACTGCTTTGAAAGACCATTTTTCCGTGATAGGAATATTAAAAAGTGTTTGATAAGCTTCAAGAATTGTGTCACTTCTAAAATAGAAATCTTTTTCTACTTTTGGAATAAGACCGTTCCAAGCTATTTTTTCACTAGCAAACCATCCTTTTGAAGGATCATAATTTATATCCCTATTATCAACAGAAAAACTTGCCCATAATGTATTTTGTAATCCGAGTGTATTCGCATATTGAGATACACTTGTATCAACAGGAATTGAAATACTTTGATTATAATTATTTATTTTTAACGATGTATTAATTCCACCAGATAAATTTAAAATCGCATAATTTGGAGTCCATCTTCTACCTAACGCAGAACCCAAACTTAAAATTAAAGATTCATAGTTCATATAATAATCAGTTTGATTAAACGACATATTTGGAAGCCACATATTTACTAAAGTTGTTGCACTTTTCTTCATAACAGAAAATGTTTCAGAAAAAGCAATAGGAAGTTTTCCTATCCAGTTTTGCCCAAATGTAAAATCTATTGACTGTTGAGAAGAAGAAAGATTCGTAGAAACTGATACTGATTTTCCTTCACCGAAAAGGTTGGAATTTTCAAGTTTCAAGAAACCTGATATTGGTAATGATTGAGGATCTGTAGCTCCAGAAAAAGTTAATCCCACTTGCAAAGCCATTGTTGACTGTTCTTCAACAGAGATAATAATATCAACTAAATTAGGTTCAGATCCACCTTGAAACTCAGGAACAATATTTGAGAAATATTGCGTATTAGATAAATTTCGTAAACCATTTAGCAATGCATCTCTTGAAAAAACATCACCAGTTTCAAGTGGCAATTCACGAAGTATTACGCTATCTTTTGTTTTTGTATTTCCTTTTACAATTATATTCTCAACATGACTTCTTGTACGCTCTTTTATTCTTAATTTATATGAAATTATATGTCTTTCAGAGTCTTTTATTACTTCAGGATAATATTCATTTGACATATAGCCATTTGAATAATATAGCCCCGTAATTGCTTCCAAACTTTCTTCAAATTTAGTGCTATTATAAATACTACCTTTATTCAATTTCATCTGAGCCATTAATTCTCTTGATGAAAAAACTTCATTTCCTTCAAATTCAATTCCGCCAAAAACATATTGAAATCCTTCCATGATAATAAAATTTAAATCATTTTCATTTCGTGATTTTTTTTCATTAGGATTCGTTGTTATTTGTACATCGATTACACTAGCGTCAGCATATCCTTTTTCACCGTAAAATTTAACTATTTCTTTTTTATCTAGCTCCAAATTTGATGATAGATATGCTCCTTCCCTAAAAAGTCCAACTTCTTTTGAAGTAAGTCGATTTTTCAAAATTCCATCAAAAACGATTGTATTACCACTAATAGTAATATTAGTAATAACAGTACTCATGCCTTCTTTGATATTGAAAACAATGTCTACACCTTTATCTGTTTTGTTTACTTGATGTGATACTGATGAATTTGAATAACCTTTTTCCAAACAAAAACTACGAATAATTCTTTCATCGGACAAAATTTTTGTTTCAGAATATACATCCGATACTTTCGCCTTTATTTTTTCTCGTAATTCACCATTTCTGATTTTTAAATTACCTTTAAATGAAATAGAGGTGATTATAGGTTTTTCTACAACTTGGAAAACAACAAGAACATCATCTGTATTTTTAGAAGCATGTTTTATATAAGGTATTATATCATCAAAAAATTCAATCGAATAAAGCCTATCCAAAATTATTGTATAAATAGATTCTGTAAATGGTAAACCAATATACGAACTTACGACTCCAGATAAATCTGAACGATTTATAGCTTTTAATCCTTCAAACTCTATTTTGGAAATTGGTTCATCCCAGTACCACTCACCTTCATCATTTGACTGTTGAGCTGTCACAGAACAAACAGCTAAAATCAAAAAACATAAAATACCAAACACACGGCGACTCATAAATGACTCCCATCTATAAGATTATAATCCTATAGACATATATAATTTTTTAAAATGAAAATTTCCAAGAAAGTGTTAATGACGTAAAAGGAACATATTGCTTATTCAACATAGCCTCAATATCAGGGGCAACATTCAACCTTACATTACAATAAGGAGAATCTATTTCCAATCCTAATTCTGGTTGAAATATCAATTTACCAGATACAGGAACAGATATAATACTCTTTGTTTCATAAGTAAAATGCAACATAGCATCTACATACAATGCACTTCCAAAGTACTTACCAATATAAACAGTTGAATTATCAAAAAAGTTACCGATTGAGACATTTTGTCCAAAAGTATTTCCTTTCATACCTATATTAAGTGTATTTTGAAGGACATTGGTTCGTAAAGAAAATATATCAAAATTCAATAAATCACGCAACTTGTTTTCAACACTTCTTACTACTGTCGACTGAATTGCATAATCACTTGCTGCAAATATCAAATCGCCTATATTATTTGAATCTGCAATTGCTATTTGTCCTAGTAAATTTTTAATTTCATTCTCGGACATTGATGGAATAGATGTAAAACGAGGATTTAAATTCTGCAAATATTGATTTTTAACTTCAAGATTTATTCTTATTAAATTGCCCGAATCATCTTTTTCCCTTGTTTCAGCAATCAAAGTAACAAGAGGATTAGTAATTTCAGTAGAATTAAATAAAATATTTCCTTCTTTTATATAAAAACTTCTATTTAGATACATAATGTCGCCAGATTTTAATGCAAGATTACCATCAATCTGATAAATACTAGAAGGTTGATCAATTTTTAATCTTAATGCTGAGTTAGGAACAAAAACTGCCCTTAAAATTGGATTAAAATTGACTATTGCATGTGTTCCCAAAAGTACATCTAAATCAGTCACAACCTTAATACGTGGGTATTCGAATGTAAAATTCTCATTGTCCTCTTTATTCAAATTAGTTATTGCGGATGTAATATTCACATTTTCACCAAATAGTTTTCCTTTAAGCGTAAATACCTTCATCTCATAATGATAATCAAGATCAAAAGTTGTTTTTCCTGATACACTAAAAGTTTTTGTCTTGAAATTTACATTTACAGTTTCGTTTGGTATTGATGATACAGCCCCTTCTATATGTGCAAGCTTTAGTTTATTAAATACTACATCACAATTCAATTTCACTTTTGGAGAATTTTTAATATTGTAAATATTTTCTTTCACCCTTAGCATATTATTTTCCATTGTTATATCAATTCTCTTTACAGAAGCTTTATCTTTTAATAAAAATGGAATTCGGGCTACAGGTGAATCTATGTATAAATCTCCTGTAAATGACGGATTATTTAGTGTACCATCAAACTTTATATCACCAAATAAGGTTCCTTTTTCAAAAACATAGAATTCATCCAAGTTAAAATATGAAAGTATTGATGTACAATCTCCTTTTATATTGCTCACGTCTAATGTCGTTCTATTCTTATCAACATGACCATTGATATCAACATTTAAAAAATCTTTATTTTTTATATATGCTTCTATATTCTTATTCTCATCAAAAACACCATATAAACCAATATTATCTGACGAGAAGAATGTTACTTTATTTTGATTATATAAAAATGAAATATCGAATGTTATTGGCTTATTCATAAACGTTCCTGACATGTTATTTACGCCTAATGTCACATTTACAGAAGAAGGGAGAAAGCTATTCTCTTTTTTTAAGTAATTATCTACTTTTAATTCAAGTGGAATTATTATGGATTTTCTTATCAAATATGTGTTTATAGTTGCCTTTGCACCACCAGACATAGTGTCTAAAGAGAATTTCAATGACAAATCATTTATCTGATGCCGAGAATAATTCACGCTTAAATTGTCAATGGATAAATCCCTATCTTCTAAGAAAACAGAGCCTTTAACAACAGCAAAATCGTTTGCTAATAAGATTTGTGCTTTATGCAGATTAAGAGACGCTGATGGATGTTCCAAAGTTCCAGCAATGTACGCAGAGGCTGTTATTGTGTTTCCATTGTTCTTTAATTCTGCAAATCGATTAATTGACAATTCATTTATCTGAATTTGAGCATCCATATATAAAGATTGTTTTAAGAATTGAATCGAGAATTTTTCCCTATCCGGATTTGAAAACTTTGCATCCACCGAAATACTTTCACTCGATAAAGGATTCTGTAGATTTACATTCAAATTAGCGGCTTCAAAAATATTTTCATTTATATTCAGTGATAAATTAGCATCACCTTCAAGTGCAGAAAATAAATCAGTATATGAAACAGATGAGAACTGAGCTCCATACTTGCTTATGTTTCCAACCAATCGTAGTTTTGGTGAATCAGAAATATTTGATTCTGCCTTTTCTATTTCAAGTCGATTAATTCTTACATCAGGTCCATACAGTGGTGAATATGAAAAATCAGTTCTTGTAGAAGCCAATATAGACGTTTTATTATAAACAAACGGAAGATTCTCAAAATTTACAAAACCTTCAACTAAAGAAGATTCATTTATTCTTATCTCCGAACTAAATACATAATCACCATTTATATTGATTATTTCTGGCATTATCGTTCCACTTAAATAATAAGGAACACTTCCGGAATTTAAATTCAATTGAAAAAACATATCTGAAGAATCAATCATTCTATCAATAGATCCAGAAGCTTCTAAATTGAACTTATTGTAGATTAATGACAACCTATCTATTTGAATAGATTGTTCATTTCCATTTAGCGAAATCATTGCTATTTGATTTTCTTTTTTTGTATTTGCAAAAAGAATATAAGGAACGCTATATGAAACTGAACTAAAATCAGTTGATAAGAACATATCGCTTGAAATCATATATGGCTTCAACTTTGAACCGATTGAAGATAGTTTTGTTCCTGTTTCTTTTTTTAATATGGCGGCAGCATAATTCAATATACTATCAGGATGAATTCTGTTTAAAGAAACATTTGTTTGAATATACTTTGAATCAGTTAAATAACTTCCATTCATCAATATTTGAGAAGGCTCAGTATCTTCTACATTAGAATAATCTTGAACTTCGAATGTAAAATCATACGATGATAATTCCGGTCTTACCATAATCTGAAGAGCGGTTAATGACAAATCATCAACAAATATTTGAGGTGAGAAAATCATAAAACCTTTTTGCTGAGAATCAAAAAACAATTCAGTAGATAAATAATTTCCGCTTGGAAGAAGGAATTTTTGAATATCAATAAATCCCGAAACTAAAAGATTATTAAATATTACATTCAAATCAATATTGAAAAGGTAATTATTTCCATCTAAATCAATCTTTACATTCGATTCTTTCTCATCTCCATGAACATCAAAAGTAGAGTCTATTTGCCCAAAATTATTGCTTGCCACAAAAAGATTTTTTCCATTACTAGAAATATTTCCTTTCAATGAATAATCAATTTCTTTTGCTTTTACATTATACTTAAAAAATGAATCTGTATTTATGGACAATGGTGACAATCCTTTTATGCTAACCTTTTTGTCCAAGGAATTTAAAATTGATAATGGTTCAAAATCATTGCTTTTTACATTAACTTCAAAATCAGTTGAATCAAAATCATAAACAAGATTCAGCAATAAAGGAACATTAGTTTGAATTGTATTTACTATTATTTTTTCATTTTGATAATTCATAATTAAATTCAACTTTTTAAAACCAAAATTTCCATATTTCACATCAGATAATGATATTTGAATTGAAGCATTCTCAATATCCTCGGGAATTATTCCTTTTAGTGATAATTTTCCCTCTCCAACCTGATTTGATGATAAAAGTTTATATGACATATTTACGTCTGATTGAATTGTAAAGTTTTTATTTCTAAATGAATGTAAAAGCTGAATTTTAGTAAATAAAAAATCTACTCCAAATATTTTATTTTCATAATGAACAAACAGATTTTTTATGCTTATATTCTGAGGAATCATTCTTCGTATTTCATCATTAAAAAAGATATCTTGTTCTATTGTATTTTTACTATTTTTTGCAACTTCATTTTTGCTGTTTAAATTTGAACCGTCTGATTTATTTTTATTCATTAGTTTTAATATTGGATTAATATTTACTGTTACACCGTCAATCAAAATATTTTGAAAAGCTTTCTGATAATCTTTTTTTAATAACTCAATCAAATTGTAATTAATTTTTACTTTTTTAATTTCCAAAACAGAGTCTTTATCTACATTGCTTATATTGATTTCATTTATAGAAAAAGTAGACAAAATTGATGGTGAAAGAGAATCATAATGAATTACTAATCCGGTTGAATCTTCAATTTTGTTAATCTGATTATCTACTATCGTTTTTAATGTTGCTGAAAACTTATTTAAAATAGGTTTTGCAATAAAAACAGATGATAAAATGAGAATTATAAAAATGATGCTAACAATTTTTGTAGCTGATGATAACCGTTTCATCTTTTTCCTATTTGAAATTCTAAAAAAAGAGACTAAACCCAATTTTAATCAGACTATTTTAACAGAAAATCCATTTAATTTATAGATTAATACCATTAGATTATTTATTTTTATCGGTATTAAAATTATAATGAGAATGCATTTTTATTAGGGAGATATTTATGATATTGAAAAATTTTATTGTTTATGAAGGAATTGACGGAAGTGGCACATCTACACAAATTCAAATGATTGCAAATACAAACAAAATTAAATTTGCTGCAACTTCAGAACCAACAAAAAATGAAACAGGCCTTTTTTTACGAAAAATGCTTAAAGGTGATTTTTCTATCGATGAACGAACAGCCGCTTATCTTTTTGCAGCCGATAGATGTGAACATATTTATGGAAAAAACGGGATTCTAGAATTATTAAAACAAGGAAAAACTGTTATCAGTGATAGATATTTCTTTTCAAGTTTAGCTTATCAGTCTTCTGTATGCGGAAAAGAACTGCCACGATTATTGAACTCGCCTTTTCCTCTTCCAGAATATCTTTTTTATTTTAAAATAAATCCTGAAATTTCCCTAAAACGAGTAAATTCCAGAAATGAAACTAAAGAAATCTACGAAAAACTTGATATTCAAATAAAAACTGCCGCTTTGTATGATGAAGTA
>JAAZCS010000173.1 GCA_012513125.1 Treponema sp.
GAATGTAAGATTCATCAAATAAAGATTTTAGAATAAAAACAATTTTTCTCAATGATTTTATATCCGAAAAAGAACGTAGCCATTTTGCATCAGAAGCATAAAATTCTGCAAAATATGTAGTATATCCATTTTGAGCGAGCACTTCCAAATAATTGTGATAAGTGTCTAAATTACCCCTTTTATCCGGAATAACAACGACAACAATATCGCGCGCGATTATATTTGGTGCAATCGTAAATTCCGATAGATAAACATCGCTTTTTAAGAAATTATTTTTCGGTGCTTCCTCAAAACCTGTTCTAAAATTTCCATTAAATCTAACAAGAGATTCATAAACTTTTGGCGTTTTAGTCTTATTTTCAATTGGAGCAAAAATGATTGAAAGTATTATTGCAACTATCGACAAAACTATCGTGATAAAAGCCCAGATTCTCATAAGTGGACTATAATGATCTACATACAAATTTGCTGAATATCTTGAAATTGCATGAAAATTTGATATCGTTACAATTATTGATAAAATCAACGAAAAACAAGTTAGAACATCAACACCCCAAGCAGAAATTAATAAAATAGAAAGCAAAATACACACAGGTGCAATCATTACAATTGAATCTTTTTTTGCATGTCGTAAAAATAAAATTCTACCATTAATTAACAGCAACAAAAAGAAAACTAAAACTTCACCATACACTTTCATATCTTCATAGTAACCAAAAAAGAATGTTTCTTCAATTAGTAATTAAGATTGAAGACTTTACTAAATTAACTTATAATTATTACATGTCTTATGAAGTTACAGCCACTAGGCGCCGTCCTCAACATTTTGATGATTTAATCGGACAAGAATTTGTCGCAGAAACTTTAAAAAACTCAATAAAATCTGGGAAAATTGCACACGCATATCTTCTTTCGGGTCCTCGCGGTTGTGGAAAAACATCAACAGCTAGAATTCTTGCAAAAGCCCTTAATTGCAAAAATGGGCCTACAGATAATCCTTGTGGAGAATGTTCAAATTGCAAAGAAATTACAAAAGGGACAAGTCTTGATGTAATTGAAATCGATGGAGCATCAAATACTAGTGTTGAAAATATTCGTCAAATTAAAGACGAGGTACTTTTTCCGCCGAACAGTTGCCGTTATAAAATATACATAATTGATGAAGTTCATATGCTTTCAACAAGTGCTTTTAATGCACTCTTAAAAACTATTGAAGAACCACCTCCGTATGTTATTTTCATTTTTGCAACAACTGAACTTCAGAAAGTTCCCGCAACAATAAAAAGCAGATGTCAGCAATTCAATTTTAGATTAGTTCCAATAGAAAAGGTCAAAGAATGTTTAAAAGATGCTGCAAATGAACTTAATATTCAGGCAGAAGATGAAGCTTTATTTTGGATTGCAAGAGAATCAACAGGTTCCATGCGTGACGCCTATACTTTATTCGATCAAATTGTCTCTTTTAGTGGTTCAAGCATAACTTATGAAAAAATCAAAAATAAACTTGGACTCGTTGGAATAGACCAACTGAACACTTTGTTTGAGCTTTGTGTTTCAAAAAAAACAGATGAAGTTTTGCTCTCAATTAATGAAACATTGCAAAATGGAATTTCAATAGAACAATTTATTTCAAACTGCACTTCTTATATAAGAAGTCTTTTATTTATCAAATGTGGAATTGAAAAAGAATCACTACTTGGCAACAAAAAAGACAATTACAGTAGCTTAATTATCAATGAATGGAATTCAATTCAATTAGAAAGAGCACTTTCAATCTTTTTACAACTCTACAGAGATATTCGTTATTCAATTTCGCCTAAATTTGAATTGGAATTGGCATTTTCAAGACTTTGCTGGCTTTCCGATTACGTTTCTAATGTTGAAGTAAAAAAAGCAATCGATGCAGCCCAAAACTTACTGCTAAATCATTCTGATGCAAAATCGATAAATCATATTTCTGAAGTATCACACCAAGAGATGAGGCAAGAAACAATCGATTCAAGAGAGTCTACAGAACAAACTGAACAATCAACAGAAACAGTTCGAAAAACTCACACAGAGATTAATCATGTTCCGCAGGGATTACCTACATTTGAAATTCTTTCACAGCAAAAGGAAACACCCACCCCTTTTCTTGATGGCGGAGCACTGCCGCCTGATAATTCAGTGCAAAATATTGATAACCATTCGGCAGAGGCTATAAAACAAACATTTTCAAACGATGACTGGTCAAACACAGAAACACCTCCTGATGACGTTTATTATAACAAAGATGATGAAGATTCGTCTGATTATGATCAAAACAGCGATATTTCTGACAACTTTCAAAATTTAGCTGATTCATATGAATCAAAAATCCAGCAACAACCAACTATTCTCGACGAAAAAGTAATCATCGACGATGGGCGTGAAATTTCTGTTCAGCAATTGAAAGGGAACATTTATGCCACTCTCGCAATTATTGATGGTTTTACAGTTACAGCGTTGGAAAAAACTGAAAATTGGAAAGTTAATTCAAACAGTTTGGAAGCGACAATCAAGAATGCCTACGATTTTGCAGTTCTAGAAAAGAAAAAAAATACAATTCAAGAAGTTATTTCGAAAATTTTTGGCAAAAACATGAATTTTATTATTAATTTAAAAGACAACACAAACGAAAAGTTAGATAAAATAATTGAAATTCCAAAACAAGTTGCTATTATATGCGACCTGTTCAAAGGAACTATATTATAAATTAAAGTTAAATTTAAAGAGGTAAAAAAATGAATCCATTTGATATTCTAAAAAATTCACAATCAATAAAAGAACAATCTGAAAAATTCCAAACTGAACTAGAATCAATTTCTGTAGAAGGTTCTTCTGGTGGAAAAATGGTAACAATTACAATGAACGGAAAATTCGAAATGACTGGAATCAAATTAGATCCGATTTGCGTCGACAACCGTGACATTAAAATGCTTGAAGATTTAATTGTTGCGGCCCACAGAAGTGCATGTCAAAATGTTCAAGAACAAATAAAAACAAAATCAAGCTCTCTGCTTGGTGGAATGGATTTATCAAAATTTGGACTTTAGGAATTAAAATGAACGCATTTGACGACATGGTCAACATTTTCTCTAAATTACCTGGAATTGGAAAAAAAAGCTCAACTAGAATAGTGAACTGGCTACTAAAACAAGATGAATCATATTTGTTGCATTTTTCACAAAGCCTCGCAGTTTTACAAAAAAAGATTAAAAAATGCTCAGTTTGTGGTGCTTGGACCGAAACTGACCCCTGCCCTATTTGTTCAAATCCATTACGAAACAAAAATGAAATCTGCGTCGTTGAACAACCCCAAGATGTCCTAACAATAGAAGCTTATGGCGATTATAAAGGTTTGTACCATGTTCTTGGCGGTCTGATAAAGCCACTTGAAGGTATCGGTCCATCTCAACTGTCAATAAATCAACTTTTGCAGAGAATCAAAGAAAATGATATTCAAGAAGTAATTATTGCTACAAACCCAACTGTTGAAGGTGACACAACTGCACTTTATATAAATGAAGCAATTTCCAAATTTTCAAACATTAAAGTGTCCAGATTAGCAACAGGAATCCCTGTTGGTGGCGATTTGGAATACATTGACAAAAGAACTTTATCGCTTAGTTTTAGAGGAAGAACACAATTATAACAAGTACCGAGTGTTTTGCACTTGCTTTTTTAAGTAAATTAACTTAAAATATTAAGTAACAAATAAACTAATATTATTTTAGGGGGATATAATGATTCATCCACAATATTTTACTGAAGAAAAAAAGTACTTAAAGTACATTGGTCGCAAAAACAAAATCGACAAGAGCTTTTATAATGGTGTTTACAATCGCTATGTAAATCCTATTTTAACTAGAGAAAGTATTCCTCCTACTTGGAAATTCGATTTAAATAAAGAAACAAATCCCTATTTTATGGAAAGACTTGGCGTTAACGCAATAATGAACTCTGGTGCCATTTTCTTAAATGGAAAATTCTGTTTAGTTTGCAGAGTTGAAGGCAATGATAGAAAATCATTCTTTGCTGTTGCAGAAAGTGAAAACGGCATTGATGGTTTTAAATTCCGTGATTATCCAGTTCAATTACCTGACACTTGTCCACAAGAGACAAATGTTTACGACATGCGAATTACGCAACATGAAGATGGTTGGATTTATGGCGTTTTCTGTTCTGAAAGCAAAGACACTTCAATAAACGATTTAAGTGCAGCTGTTGCAGCGGCAGGAATCGTAAGAACAAAAGATTTAACAACATGGGAACGACTTCCTAATTTGATTACAAAACATTCACCTCAGCAGAGAAATGTTTGCCTTCATCCAGAATTTGTAAACAAAAAATATGCTTTCTACACAAGACCAATGGACGATTTTATCAACACTGGTAGTGGAGGTGGAATTGGATTCGGTTTATGCGATGATATTACAAATGCAGTTATCGATGAAGAAAAAATTATTAGCAAAAGAATTTATCATACTATTACAGAAGCAAAAAATGGTGCTGGGGCAACTCCAATAAAAACAAACAAAGGTTGGATTCACATTTCTCACGGAGTTAGAAATACCGCCGATGGATTGCGCTATGTTTTGTATGTTTATGCCACAGCTCTTGAAGACCCTTCTAAAGTAATTGCAGAACCAAGTGGAGTATTCCTTGTACCTTTTGGAAAAGAAAGAACAGGTGATGTTTCTAACGTTGTCTTTACAAATGGTGCAATTGAAAAAGACGGAAAAATTTACATCTATTATGCTTCATCTGACACAAGAATGCACGTTGCAACAACAACAGTTGAACAATTAATTGACTACACATTCAACACTCCAACAGATCCTCATCGTTCTCCAGATTGCGTAAAACAGCGTTGTGAACTTATTTCAAAAAATCTTGAATTATTAAAATAATTGTTGTATTAAAATTACACTAATACAGCTCAAAAGTTTTAATCAAATTTTTATTAAAACTTTTGAGTTTTTTATTTAACTTTCTTTGAACCTATCATCCAAGGACAAAATCGTTTTATTAAGTTTATTGGAATCAAACACAAAAACAAAACCACAGTTGTAAGAATAAATGAATAACCTAGTGGAATATAAGTTCTGAAATTAATATTGAAAAATTTTTCTAACAAAATAATCAAATAAAGATAGATTATGATATGAAAACCCAAAATGATTAATGTATTTTGAGACAGAGTCATAATCACTTTTGGGGCATGACCGATTAATCGTGATAATGAAATAATTGCCCAAACTCCGCTTACAGCTCCAAACAAACATTGAAGCCAACTGCCTTGAAGTCCCATATAAATACTCACAATGTTCAATCTTTTTTCAATATATGTTCTTAAGCAAAATAAAGCTACACTAATCACTAATTCAACAAAGATTATGAATCTCTTTTTCAGGGATAAATTTTCATCCATAAAATATTTTAGGAAGTATTTTTTAAATATTTTCCCACATTCAAGAATAGGATAAAGCAAAATTGCCTGAACGAGCAAAACGAAAGGTCCTAAATTTAATTTGATTTTAAATAAAATTACAGAAAGAACAAAAACAAAAGCAATAATTATTCTTCTAACAGTTTTATTCTTTATTGCACTAATCAACGAATCAACCGCTTTTGTCCAAAACAAACAAGGAAGAAACCATAATGGACTATTTACCATTGTGCTATATGAAGTATTTCCTGCAAAACCAACAAGTAACCCCAGAAAAGGTTTTAATACAATTTCTTTAAAACTTCTTTCCCATAATTCCGGATGACGTAAAAACTCAATTGGAAACCACCAAACTAAATAACTAATAATAAAGAAACAAACATATGGCACTAAAATTGTACGTGCAGATTTTTCTATATCTATTTTGATTGATTTATTCGATGTCGTAATTCCACATAAGAAGAAAAAGAGTGGGATTGCAAATCCATTGTAAATAAAAATTACATCTTGATTAATTGGTTGATGAGCCATTATTACACAAAATATTCCTAATAATTTTGCAATATCTAGCCAATCAATTCTTTTTTTTGTATTTACAGAAACATTATTTTCCATTAGTAATCCTTTTGTTTGTTTTGCTTCCACTAAGCATCCAAGGTGCAAACTTCAGAACAAGCACACACGGAATCATACACAAAAGCATCAATACTATTGCATATATCAATGAAACATAAAGAGGCATATATTCCTTAAAATTTGTTTTGAACAGTTTGTCCACTAAAACAAGAAGATAACCATTAATTATTGAATGAAATCCAAATATACAAATTGTATTTTTAGCTAAAAAAGCAATAAAAGAAGGAACATGGTGAATTATTCTAGACAGCGAAATCACTGCCCAAATTCCAGAAATAGTACCCATCCAAGCAAGAGGCCAGCTTACACCCTCTAAATAAACACCATTATGGCAACCCATTTTGCCATCAATAAAAACCTTCAACAGTAAAATTGCTACACTTACAATTAATTCCACGAAAATAATTACTATCTTTTTGAATGAAAGTGATTCATCTTTCATTTTTGGCAATAGATATTTTTTAAAAAGTTTTCCAAGAATGAAAGCCGGATATATTTGAATTGCAGTATAAAATACGCTTCGTTTTACAAAAGTTATTACACCTAAATTTCCATTTTGTGTAATATAAATAGATAAAATCACAAAAAGAATATTAATTGCAATAATTAACTTCTCATTTTTTATCGCACTAACTAATGAATCAATTACCTTTAACCAGAATAAAGTCAGCAAAAACCAAAGAGGCCAGTTTACCATAGTACTAAATGATGTATAACTTGGATTTCCCAGAAGCAAACCAACAAATGGTTTTAATAAAAGTTCTTTTATACTTCTATCCCAAACTTGTGGATTTCTTAAAAATTCAACCGGAAGCCACCAGAATAAATACCCAAAAATAAAAAAGCAACAATAAGGAACAAGAATAGTCCTAACACTTTTCTGAATATCAATTTTAATCGATTTATTTGTTGTAGTTACAGCCGCCAAAAAGAAAAACGCCTGTGAAGTAAAAGATATAAAAATATTTAGCCATTTCATATCAATTGAATTATGAGCTACAAGAACAATATAAATACCTAAAAGTTTTGCGATATCAATCCATTCAATTCTTTTTTTCTGACAATTAACATTAATTTCTGACATCTTTCTAGTATATTATAATGAAAATTCTTTATCAAGATTTCGCTCGATTCATAAATGTATATCTTTATTCAATTTTAAGAGATTTCTTTTATATCTTTAATTTTCTTTCACCATATAATTCGTATTATGAATATAAAACAAAGAGAAGATGAAATTGATTCTTTAATCAATGAAATGACAATTGAAGAAAAAGTATCTCAATTATTACATTCCAGCATGGCAATACCAAGACTTGGAATTCATGAATATAATTGGTGGAATGAATGTCTTCATGGAGTTGCTCGTTGTGGTAATGCAACAGTATTTCCTCAAGCCATTGGACTAGCAGCAACATTTAATACAGAATTGGCACAAAAAGAAGCAGATGCAATTTCAACAGAAGCAAGAGCAAATTATAACGAATCGCAAAAAGCTAACATAAATGTTCAATACAGAGGACTTACATTTTGGACTCCAAATATTAATATCGTACGCGATCCTCGTTGGGGACGAGCTCAAGAAACTTACGGAGAAGATCCATATTTAACATCAAAAATGGGAATCGCTTTTGTAAAAGGACTCCAAGGCGATGACAACGATAATTTAAAAGTTGCAGCTTGTGCAAAACATTTTGCAGTTCATTCATGTCCCGAAAAAGACCGCCATACTTTCAACGCCAAACCTTCTAAAAAAGATTTATGGGAAACGTATCTCCCCGCTTTTAAAGCCCTTGTTGACGCAGGCGTTGAATCTGTAATGGGTGCCTATCAAAGACTTTACGACGAACCATGTTGTGGAAGCAAATTACTTTTAGTTGACATTTTACGAAAAAAATGGGAATTTAAAGGTCATGTAGTTAGTGACTGTTGGGCTATCAGAGATTTTCACGAAAATCATAAAGTTACAAAAACAACTGCTGAAAGTGCAGCCTTAGCAATAACAAACACTTGCGACCTAAATTGCGGTTGCACATATCACGATGCAGTTGAAGCTATTCATAAAAATCTTTTATCAGAAGAATCAGTAAATGAATCTCTAGCAAGACTTTTACGAACAAAGTTCAAACTAGGTCTTTTCGACGATTACAAAAAATCAAAATGGGGAAATTTAGACAAAAAAGACATTAATACGCCTCAAAACAGAGAACTTGCTTTAAAAGTTGCAGAAGAATCGATTGTCCTCCTAAAAAACAAAAACTCTTTACTTCCAATAAAAGATGAAAAGAAAAAAATTCTTGTTATTGGACCTACAGCAACAAATATTGGAAGCTTAATGGGAAATTACTACGGATTCAACGCAAAGCTCGTTACAATTCTTGAGGGAATAATCGGAAAAATTGCTGATATGCCAAATATTACACTCGATTATCACCCAGGATGCGGAATGTACAACAAAAGTAAACAAGAAGGCTGGACTTTAGGAATGGCAGAAAATGCTGATGTTGTAATTGCTTGCTTTGGATTGGACAACATGATGGAAGGTGAAGAAGGTGACTCAATAGAAACAACAAAAGGCGACAGAGATTTCATCGAACTTCCACCTCACCAAGAGGAATATCTAAGAAAATTACATCAACGAGGAACACCTATCGTTTTAATTCTTTCAGGAGGAGCTGCAATTGCTTTCCCAGAAGATTTAGCTGATGCTGTTTTGTACACATGGTATCCTGGAGAAGAAGGCGGAACTGCGGTTGCAAATGTCCTTTTTGGAAAAACAAACCCAAGCGGTCACCTTCCAGTTACATTTCCAAAAAGGACATCCGATTTACCAGATTTCTCAGATTACAGCATGAAAGACAGAACTTATCGCTATATAACAAAAGAACCTTTATATCCATTCGGATTTGGTCTCAACTACTCAAAATTCGCGTTTTCAGATTTACAAACAAAAATAGTGAACAACAAAGCTTCTTCTCTACAAGATTCTGATAATATTTGTGATATCTCTCTAAAAGTTTCAAATACTGGTGATTTTGACGGAAAAGAAGTTGTTCAAGTTTATATATCAAAAAACAAAAAAACAAACAACGAACCTTTATATACTTTACGAAAATACTTCAAGATAGACATTGAATCTAAGAAAGAAAAAACAATTTCATTCAATCTAAAGAAAGAAGACTTTTTTTCTATAAACGATGACGGCGAACAAGTACTTTATCAAGGCGACTATACAATTTTCATAGCAGAATCATCGCCATCAGAACTTTCCACTCGATTGGGAGCCATTTCTCCACTTATAGAAACAATCACAATTCAGTAGAAACTACAAAGACATACAAAAAATGCACCCCTAAAGTTGGACAAAAGTTCAAATTTAGGGGTGCATCTCATTATTTGTATGTCTTTTTCATTTAAAAATTAAAGACTTCTATAACAATAATCAAACTCAGAAAAATATCCGTTATCTATTGAAAATTCTGAAATAGCTTCATTCAAAGTACTCATAGATGTTTTGCCACTGCTCTTACTAGCCTTTTTTATTGAAAGCGAAATTGAAGTTAAATCCTTATATAAGAAACCTACCCAATTGCCTATATCTGAAGATTCAGAAGCTAATTCAGTATAAGTTACTCCATTTGTCTTTAATGCAGATGTCAATTTAATAAAAATCATTCCGGCTGTTGCTGAATATGGAATTATCGTCAAATTACTACCTGAATAAGTTTTATTGCCACTTGAATCTTTCATTGTTATTCCAAAAAGACCTATTGAATATGAAACGCTTGTAGTTGAAGTCCAGTTTCCATAAACAAATAACTCATTTGATTCTGTCTGCTGACATGAAAAAGATATAAAACAAAGAGATGCAACTAACATTATTAATAACGATTTTGTAATTTTATTCATTTTTTCGAAACTCCTCAGAAAATGTACCACCTTAAGTATAATAATTTTGAACAAAGAAAACAAGCAATATGAATAATACAATTGATTTTTATAGAGTCTTTTTATGATTTAAGATAAAATACAATATCATTATTTTTAAGGATTTATTATGGGTGGCTTTTTTGGTGTAGTATCACAAAATGATTGTTCTACAGATTTATTTTTTGGGATTGATTATCATTCACATTTAGGAACTAAAAGAGGCGGAATTGCTATCTTATCAGATGATGGAAAATTTGTTCGCTCTATTCACAACATTCAGAATTCCCCGTTTCGAACAAAATTTGAAAACGACATAGAAGGAATGCATGGAAAAATGGGAATTGGATGCATTAGTGATTATGAACCTCAGCCACTATTAGTAAATTCTCATCTAGGAAATTTTGCAATTACAACAGTAGGATTAATTAGTAATAAAGATGAACTTGTGAAAGAGATTTTATCAAATGGATACACGCACTTTCTAGAAATGAGTGGTGGTGAAATAAATCAAACAGAATTGGTCATTGCTCTGCTAAATCACAAGAATTCTATTGAAGAAGGAATCAAATATGTTCAAAGTAAAATACAAGGTTCTCTATCTCTTCTCATACTAACAAAAGAGGGAATTTATGCTGCTCGCGACAAGTTAGGAAGAACACCAATTCAGCTTGGCATAAAAGAAGATTCATATTGTGCCACATTTGAAAGTTTTGCATATATAAATTTAGGCTACAAGGATTATCACGAATTAGGTCCTTCAGAAATTGTTTTTATCAACAATGACGGATTTAAAACAATACAAGAACCTTCAAAACAAATGAAAATTTGCACCTTTTTATGGATTTACTACGGATATCCAACTTCATCATACGAAGGAATCAATGTTGAAGAGATGAGATATAATTGTGGAAAATATCTTGCACTTAGAGACAAGGGCAAAATCTCTCCTGATTGCATTGCCGGAGTTCCAGATTCAGGAACAGCTCATGCTATTGGATATGCAAACGAATCAGGAATCCCATTTTCTAGACCATTTATAAAATACACACCTACATGGCCACGTTCTTTTATGCCAGTAAATCAAAACCAAAGAAATCTCATTGCACACATGAAATTAATCCCAGTAAAATCTTTAATTGATGGCAAAAAGATTCTTCTCATTGATGATTCAATCGTAAGAGGTACACAATTAAGAGAAACAACAGAATTCTTATATAAAAGTGGAGCCAAAGAAGTACATATCAGACCTGCTTGTCCTCCAATAATGTTTGGCTGTAAATATTTGAATTTCTCACGTTCAAACTCAGAACTTGATTTAATAGCAAGAAAAGTCATTAAAGAAAAGGAAGGAGACAATGTTTCAAAAGAAATACTTCAAGAATATTGCAATCCTGATAATCCAAAATATGACTGTCTTGTTGAAGAAATCCGAAAACAATTACACTTTACAACTCTACGCTATCACCGACTAGATGATATGATAAAAAGCGTAGGGTTGGAACCATGTAAATTATGCACATATTGCTGGAATGGAGTTGAGTAAAACTTATTGATAGTTGATTATAAATCTACCTGGAATTGTAGGAAGTAGATCTTTATTGTAAAGATTTACTTCTTTTGGACTAGAAGCCCACAAATATCTTAACTCCAACAGTTTTCCCTTTATTTTTGGTATTTTTACTTCAACTTCATTTTTTGAAATAAGTTTTGCTTCAACATTGATTATTTTTTCTGAGAATAAAGTTCTAACTACTAACGCAAATCCTTTAACATTATTACTAATTGTTTCAAAATCAACTTCACCATTAGACAAATCAAAGCAAACAAGCTCAGATTTATCACAATCAAATCTTATTTTGTATGAATCTTTATCTTTATAGCAAAGTACAATTTTCGGAGCGCAGTTAATTTCCTCGTCATAGCCAATTCTCAACGCTTCTAATGCAGACCTTGTGCCAACTGTAAATTTTTTCTCAGGATGCAAATCATTCCATTCGCCGCCGTCAATCAAAACAGACAAACCTGTATTCACAGTTTCTTCCACAGCAGACAATTGATTATTCCGCATTTCAGCCCAACCACAATTTAGCTC
>JAAZCS010000174.1 GCA_012513125.1 Treponema sp.
CAATTGGAGAAGGCGCAGATGCTGTTTATTTAGGTTTAAAAAGTTTTAATGCAAGATTGAGAACTACAAATTTTGCATGGAATCAGTTTGAGGCCGCAGTTGATTCCATTCATAAACAGCACAAGAAAATTTATGTTACTGTAAATACAGTTTGTGAAGAGAATGAAACAGAACGTTTATATAGGTTTTTGGCATATTTAAATGAAGTTAATCCTGATGGACTTATTGTTCAAGATTATGCTGTTATAAGAATGGTTCAAGACTATTTTCAAAATTTGAAATTGCATGCATCGACACAAATGAATGTGGAAAGCTCGAATGCTGTTCGTTTATTACAAAAAGAGGGTTTGACTAGAATGGTTCTTGCCCGTGAATTAAATTTGGAAGAAATAGCAAAAATCAAAAAAGAAACAAACGCAGAGCTTGAAGTTTTTGTTCATGGTGCGTTATGTGTCAGTGAATCTGGTTTATGTTTATTTTCTAGCTTTTTAGGTGGAAAGTCTGCAAATAGAGGAATGTGTACACAAGCTTGTAGAAGACTTTATTCAGCAGAGATTCCTGGGGGAATAAAACAAGGGTATTATTTTTCACCATGTGATTTAGAATTAATTGATCAAATTCCATCTTTAATTGATGCAGGTGTAGATTCATTTAAAATTGAAGGCAGAATGAAAAGTGCCGATTATGTTGGAAGTGTAGTTTCTGCATACAGATATGTTATTGACCATTATCAAGAAGATAAAAAAGGTGCTATAGCCGCAGGAAAACGTATATTGGCTGCAGACTTTGCAAGAAGCAAAACAAGCTATTGGTATAATTTTAAGTCTTTGGATGAAGGTGTTGAAAATGCTGGTTCAAAGATTTTGAATCCTAACCAAGCAGGTGGAACTGGAATTTATTTAGGAAAGATTTCTGCAATAAAACCGGCTGATCCTTCAGTAATTGAAATGATAGCAAAAAATGCTCCAAAAGATACTCCTGAAGAACAGCTAAATATAAAGATGGCCATTTTTAGCGGTGGTTCATATGATCCAGAACCAGGGGATTCAATTAGACTTCATAAAAAAGATGATTCTGGAAGAACTAGTTCAAAAGTTAGAAGTGTTGAAATAACCGATGATGATAAACACTGGATAAATATTCCAGGTGGTTTTTCAATTGGGGATAGTGTTTATCTTTTACAAACAAAATCAATGTCAAAAAGATATCCTCACGTATTACCTCATGATATTAGTAAATACAGAAGACAGCCAAAAGATGAATTGCTTCCAATATTAGACATAACACCAATAAAAGAAAAGGAATTGTCATATTTTCCTGAAGGTATTTATGTTCAAGTTTCTACAATTCAGGATATTTTTTCAATTCAAGGAATTAATCCTATAAAAGTAATTTTGGAATATAATTCAGAAACATCATATGATTTATTAAATCATAAAACAGTTCTTCCGTTTGCAAAAAAGCAAGTATTTATTTCATTTGATCCATTTTGCTCATCTAGTCAAGAGGATTTGTTGACAGATCAAATCAATCAATTGATAGAAGATGGTTACAAAAACTTTGTTGCTAATAATATTGCCCATATAAATATTCTTAAAGATAAAGGTGTAAATGTTGTTGCTGGACCTTACTTATATACTTTTAATAGATGGGCTGTCTCTTGGTTAGAAAATCAAAATATTGGTGCATTCATTATGCCGTATGAAAATTCTAGAAGAAACTTGGAAGCAACATTTGATTCTTCTGTTAGGGATAGAGTTCTTGTTCCAGTTTTTGCTTATCCAACATTATTCAGAATGAGATTTAAGTTACCTTCTGATTATAATTTTACATATTTTGAAGATAAAGAAAATTCTGTGTTTAAAACAAATTCTACAGTGGACGGCTCTTTTGTAATGCCAGAAGAACCTTTTTCTATTTTAGATAAAGTTGAATATATTTATAAATCTGGCTTTTCACGAATATTAATTGATTTTTCAAAAACAAAAGTATCACGCTCACAAATTAAGTCTGTTTTAACTTCATTGACAAAATCTATTTCTTTGCCTGATGTTTCAAGATTTAATTGGAAAGATGGATTTTATTCACCAAAACAAATGGAAGAATATAGATCAAGCAATCTAAGGGAAGCTGAAAGAAAAGAGAAAATTAGAGAAGTTTCCATAGAAAGAAATCAGCAAAATCGATCTTCATCAACGGGAATGAAACGAAAATTTAATAATAAAAATCACTAGACAATAAATTTGCTACAAAGGCAGGAAATAAGAAAATTTCCTGCCTTGTTTTTTTAGAATGCTACTTCTTCTTGCATTGATTGATTTTGGTTTTCAAATTTTGATTCTGTTTGATTACTGCTTTTTTCAGACGAATTTTGGAAAACAGGTTTAAACTCAATATGCTCTGCAATTATTAGTATTTTGCTTTGTGATTTTCCGTCAGTATCTTTCCATCTGTTTTGTTTTAGTCTTCCAACAACTCTGATTGATCTGCCTTTAGTTCCATTTTTTTCGCAATAGTCAGCAGTTTTGCCATAAGTTTCAATATCAAAGAATGATACTTCTTCAAAAGATTCTCCGCTACTTTTTTTTGCAAATCGATTTACAGCCAATGAAAATTTACACACTTTAAAACCTTTCATCGGTTCAGAAAGTTCTGCATCCTTTACAATATTCCCTTCTAGAATAAGTGAATTTAACTGGTTCATAAAAAACTCCAATAATAAAAATTCATACAAACAATTGTATGGAGGATACTTCAAAGAAGTTCCTATGAATAATATTGATTTTTATGAAGTGTTTCGGAAGTATTTAGATGAAAAAATTAACCATTGCTAACTAATTTTAGAATATATAAAGTAACATATTCAGTAAGATTTTTTTCTTCTTTAATTTTTTGCATATTTGGAGTTTTTACTAATGTTTCTGCCAAATTTTGAACTCTTTCTTTTGTAAAAGAAGTTGTAGATAAAGTTTTTACAACACGTCTTGTATAATCTCTGATTAATGAATTTACATCTTCTACAAGTTGTTGATTTGCTTCTGGGGAAATTATTTTGTTCCATTGTTTTATAGAAAAATTTAACTCTCTATCTAAACTTGAACCTTCAGGAATTAGTTCTTTTGAAATAGTAATTGCTTGATCTGCCAGTTGTTCCTGTTTTGAAACATGTTTTTGAGGTTTGTTTTCATCTTTTCTTGTTTCAATTTTCTGTTCTGAATCAGTTTTTTTTGTATTTTTCTTTTTGTTTGAAAATAAACTAATTATCCACGAAATAATTGGAATGCTGTATACAAAAGGTAATCGTATTTTTGCACTTGATAATATCTGGGAGTTTTTTAGCATTAACAAATCACTGAATGGAAGAATTTTTCCTTCTGAAAAAATCTGGAACGCCTGAAGAGTCTCATCATCTTCTTTTTCATATGACAAAAGAGTCATAAAATTTGCAGTTAATAATGAATATAACACAGGAGATTGTAATTCAACTTGCTTTTGTAGGCATCGTTCAAATTGTTCTGAATTAGTCATTTCTGGAAGTTTTTCAAAGTTTAACAGTGCGTTGAACCATTTATTTTCAAGAATATCCTGAATTGTGTCATGTGCTTCTCCGCACAATTTTACAACAATTTGGATAATCTTGTTTTTATATACGAAATATCTAGTTCCTGATTCAACTTTGAAAACAAGCAGTTTTGGTAATTCTGATTTACTTTGTGTTGTTGAATGAGTTTGTAAAAATTCTTTTAAATCATCTTCTGAATAAAGTCCATAAAGAAGTTTTCCATTTTGATTTTTAAATTTCAAGATTTGATGCATTGAAAAGAAAAATGGATATTTACCTAAATTTAATTCAAGTTCTTTCAAAGCATCTTGTTTTTTTTGTGAAGTTTGCATTTGATCTTTTAGATAAGTGCTATAGCTTTCACAAATGTAAACAGATTGTAAAATATTGATGTCTTCAAGTGTCTTATCTTGTATTTTTTCAAAATCTTGGCGGATAAAATAGCAAAGTTGATTCCATAGGTAATAATCATCACTGTTTATTAAATCAGTTGATTCTTTTAGATTTTCATCAACAAAATGTTTAAAGAAATTTTTTATTGAGATTTCTTTTGCAGGATTTGTTCCCCTTAGTTTCTTTAGGAAATAATCGTGGAATTCATCTTTTTTCAAAATCTTTTTTATTTTGATTTGAGCTGCTTCTTGAAGAACTGGAATTGGTACGCATGCTGGTAAAAGCAAGGACGGAATATTCTGCGAAAATTCTAGTATATATAAAAGTGGAGATTTTGAGTTGTGGTTATTAATTGAAGACGGAATATATGAAGAAGAATCTTTTCTTTCTAGAATAGCCACCGGAAAAAGCTTTGGAAGATCAGAAACTAAAGGAAATGGAGTTGAGTCATTTGATAGTATATCTTTATATTGCTTTGAGTAGATTACAGAATAGAATGAAATAGAAATAATCGTTCTTTTGTTGCCGTTTGTAAGTAATGTAACTAATCTTTTTTCTGTTAAGCCTTGAATTTCAGCCAGTAGAGTTTCTGATGGATCTCCTAAGTATTTAACGAGATCAGCTTGTTCTTCTACATGATGTTCTGCATATTTTTTTACATATGTGCAAAATTCTCTGAAGTCTATAAAACCAGATTTCTTTTTATCTGCGTAAAATCGAATAATTGAACTAAGATTTGAACTCGTAGGCATATAATGATTTTATAATAAAAGAACTGAATAAACAAGATGATTAATCGCGTATTGAAATGAAAATGTAAAGTAATTAAAATGAAAATTATGATAATTGCACAAAGAATGAATAATCTTCACCCATATATTCCGGGCGAACAGCCAAAAGATAGGGAATATATAAAATTAAATGCAAACGAAAATCCCTATCCTCCTAGTACAGATGTTATTGATAAAGCAATAGAATCTTTAAGAAAAAAATCAAAGATGATGACTTTATATCCAGATCCTGATTCAAATGAATTACACAAGGCAATTGCAGAAATGTTAAATCAAACTGGTGGTGTATTGTGTCGTTGTGTTTCAGATGGCGAAAAAATTCAGCCTTCAAAAGAAGACAAAATTCCTTTTACTGTAACTCCGGAAATGATTTATTCTGGAAATGGTAGCGATGAAGTTTTGTCATTTGTTTTTTATGCTTTCTTTGACAGTAGTAAAAAATTCATAATGCCAGAGTTCACTTATAGTTTTTATCCTGTTTATGCGGGATTTTACAATATTCCAAGCGAGTTAGTGAAGTTAAATGATGATTGGTCTCTTAACAAAGAAAAAATAATTGAACTGGCTAATAAAAATGATAGCGGTGTCATTTTTGCAAATCCTAATGCCCCAACAGGAATAGGATTGA
>JAAZCS010000175.1 GCA_012513125.1 Treponema sp.
CTTTTGAACTTCTTGATTCATCTTTTGAAGAATTTAACACCAAAAATAATTGGCATATAACAAATAAAAGAATCTGCGTTTTATTCGGCTACAACTTTAATTCTCCAGAAATACAAGAAAAAATAATTAAATCGCTTGATGAAAAATATGGACTCGATTCTGAAAATGGGCTAATTACGCCGTTGTTTTTTCCTGAAAATTTCAAACACAATGGAAAATCATACGCAACCGATTTATACAATTTTTTGAACAAAGATGAAAATATATTCAGTGCCGTTATTCTTCTTGGAGCACCCGAAAACACTCATATTGCACTGGCTCGAAATCAAGATTTTTGGAATATGAATGTTCCTTATCCAATTATTGCACTTTTTCCTCAAGATGATGCTCTTGGTTTGGAATCTACTTGCGACTTTGTTATAGAAAAGTCCCAAGTGGCAGAAATTGAAGGAACTATTCTAAAAGAAGAAAATGAAACTGAATTCATTACAGAATCACCTGAGATTCTATTTGAAACAATAGACTATTTAATTTCATACGATTCAACTTTTGCAAAAAACAACCAATTAACGCTTCATATAAATCAAATTTATAATGAAAAGAAATTAAGGCATTATATTGATCCAGAATCAGGATTACAATCAATAAATCATTTTATACTAGATTAGCATGTTAGAACTTACACAAAAAAACAACGGTCTCATTGGTTCAAATGAATCAATCAACATTTTAGCAAATAAAAACTCAGCACGAATTTTGGTTATCTCTGATTCCCACGGATACCCAAATATTTTTTTCCAAATACTGAAAAGATATTCATCAGGATGCGACGCCTTATTTTTTTTAGGTGACGGAATTGCCGATATCGCTTCCATTTTAGAAAAAGCCCATACTGATAAAGATTTTAAACAAATACTTCCGCCTGTACTAGCTTTAGTTCAAGGAAATAATGATTCTGGAACGTATCCATTGAGTTATAAACTTCAAGAAAATCTTTCTACAGAGTTTTTCAGCTTTTTTGCACCAACAAAACAAATTGTTAGTGTATGCAATAAAAATCTACTTCTGACTCACGGACACAGTCAAAGTGTTTATTATGGAAATAAATCTCTTTTAGAAGAAGCGGAATTTTATGATGCTAAAGCTGTTTTTTTTGGACATACGCACATTCCATATGAAGAAAAGAACAAAAATGTTTATTTGATTAATCCTGGAAGCTGTTCAATTCCACGTGGAGGGAATCCTCCTTCATTCGCAATTTCTACTATAGAAAAAGGTTTTATAGACACTGCTTTTATTCAATTTTCAAAAATGAATAAGTGCGAATCACAACAGAATGAGTTGAACTTTTCTCTTTTTACACCAAATCTATATTAAAGCCGAAAGCACCGTGTCCGGGAAAAACGCTAACATCGCACGGAATATTTTCTCTTAAGAATGAAAGACTTTTACGCATTTGAACTTCACTTCCGCCAGCCAAGTCTGTTCTGCCGTATGAACCTTCAAAAACTGTATCACCAGAAATAAGAATTTTTTCTTCTTTGTTATACAAGCATATAGAACCCGGCGTATGCCCTGGGGTAGAAATTACTTTCCATTCAGAAAGAACTTTTGATAAAGAATTGTCTTCTTTGATAGAATTCGACTGCAACTTTAGTAAAGTGTCATTATTTTCTAATAAAACATCAAAAGTCGGAAGCGTTTGCAAAAATGATACAATTTCATAAAGACCAAAATTGTCGATACAACTTTGATTACATACACCCGGAGGATTCGACAATTCACCAGCATCTTTTGAATGAATTGCAATTTTTGCATCTGGAAAAGCATTTTTTACTTCTGCAATTCCTGTAATATGGTCAAAATGACCGTGAGTTAAAACAATTCCTATACATTCCAGATTTTCTTTTTTAAGATAATCAACAATTTTCCCAGAATCAGACGAAATTTTACAGGCTGCAGGATCTACAACAAGCACTTTATTCTGAACAAGCGGAACAACTAATGAATTAACCCCTAAAAGACCTGTTTGTATAGGAATTATCTTTATCATTTATGAGTTAAATCCTGAAGAAAAAGGTTCTTTATCTGCAACAGCTTTTTCTGCGGCTGCATAAGCGGCTGCATCTTCTGCGGCTAGATTTTGATTATTTTCTGAAGCTGGCACAGAATTAACCATTGAGTCACCCTCTTCATCGTTACCCTTTTTTCTAGAGAAACTAACACTCAATGATGTTCCTTTATATGCATATCCGTTTAATTTTTCAATTGCAATTTCAGCATCTTCTTTATAAAGCTTTATGAATGAAAAATTTGCAAAGATTTTAATATCACCAATTCTATCTCTGTCAAGATTAGCAACGTTTACCAAAATTCCAACTAAATCTCTTGGATAAACTCTTCTGTTTTTTCCAACACTGATGAAAATTGACTTTGCTTTATCTTCATCAATCTGAACTCTTTGACGCTGAGGTCTTTCTTCTGAAACTGTCTCTGACGATGTTGATACAGATTCTCTTTCTGAAGAAGAGATTGTTCTGAATTCTGGTTTTGAACTACGGAAATCTCTTTCATTTCTGTTTTTAAATGAGGAATTACGTCCTCTTGTATTATTTTTATTGAAAGAACGTGTATTTTTCATAACTTCTTTTAATAAATATGCTGTAACGTATTTTCTAAGTGTGAATGGAACATTCTTCTTAAAAACTGATACTAAATCAGCCAGCATTTCAATATTTTCTTCTGTCTTAATTTTCTCAACTGTGTTTTTTAAAAAATCTGCAGCTTCTTCTTTATTAATTTCGTATTCGCGATTATAACTCATGTTCTTACTCCCATTTTAGTTATATTTTTACCAAATATCCAGATTCCATCTCTTCAAAACCTGTACGTAATAATAAAGGTTTAAGTATTTCTGTTATATTAATATTTGGTATTATAAGCCATTCTTTTTGGTTCTTTTTCAAACTTGCTAAACAAGATGATAACATTTCTGAACCAATTCCTAATCCCCGGAATTTTTCCGGAACAAAAAAGCTTGTTAAAATCATAGTTTTTTCATGATTTTTTGTAATTTCTGATGCTGTTATACATCCTGCAAATTCATCGGCCAAGCTTTTACAAATAAATCCTACTTGTTTTGTGGAATCAAATTCATTAAATCGATTTTTCCACATATCAAAACATGCCTGCCTAATTTCTTCAGGACGATATTGCATTACCTCATTAACAATTGCATTTAATAATTGAAGTATTAAGTGTTTATCGCGAGCCGAATCATATTGAAAAAATGAAAAATCATCATAAATAAGACTTTCATCAACTTCCGGCACTTGATCTAGCTTCTCTAATCCCCAAATTTCACGCAAACTGTTATACCAATTGTTGACATAAACCGACATATATTTGTTCTTATATGAATGCCATTTTTTATCAACTTCTGGAAATTTTTTTAATACATCTCTAAAATTTCTAAAAACCCCCCTTCCTGAATGTAAAACACTTTGCAATTCATCATACGCGATAGGAGTATGCAAAC
>JAAZCS010000012.1 GCA_012513125.1 Treponema sp.
ATCACCAACTACAGCAATATTTTTATCACTAAGAAGGTGCATTAATTCATATTGTTGATGACTTGTGTCTTGGAATTCATCAACCATTATGTATTTATATCTTTCCTTATAGCGATTTAGAACATCAGGAAATTCTTTAAATAATTTTATTGGGAGAACAATTAAATCGTCAAAATCTACAGAATTATAGAGTTTCAAACCTTCTTGATAACTTTCATAAAGTGGACGATACATATCATTTGCTGTTTCCCAAGTTTTACGTCCAGTTTTTATATTTGAAATTAAATTTCCTATTTTGTATATATCTAAAGCTTCAGGAGAATATTTCAATTCTCTGCCACATTCCTTTATAAGCGCGGTTCTGTCAGTTTCGTCATAAATAGAAAAATTCTCTCTATATCCCAATCTTTCAATATCTTGTCTTAGAACTTTTACTCCGAATGCATGGAATGTAGAAACTGTAAGATTTTGCATTTTCTTTTGTGTTAATTCCTTTATGCGTTCTTCCATTTCCTTTGCAGCCTTATTTGTAAAAGTTAATGATAATATTTGACTCTGAGGAATTCCTGAATCTAACATGTGTGCAATTCTATATGTAATAACTCTTGTTTTTCCACTTCCGGCACCGGCAATTATTAAAATGGCACCGTTTATTGTTGTTGCTGCTCTAAACTGTTCAGGGTTTAATTCGTTTTTTAATGTTTGTAAATCTAATGGCATGGGAATCTAATTTATCATATAATACTAAAAATGAAAAGTTGAAAGGTGTTTGATATTTTATATGAATATGTTATAATATCTCAATTTTAGAATAGGATTTTAGTATGAATAATAGTGTTAGTTCTTTTTTGGCTCGTCATAATTTTGCAATTCACGAGGATGTTTTATCAATCGCTCAAGGTCTTCTTAATGATATGGATAAAGGTTTGAAAGGTGAAGAATCAGATGAAGATATGATTAGAACTTTTTGTAATCCACCAAAAAATACAGCGGAAAAACAGTCTGTAATTGTTATTGATGCTGGTGGCTCAAATTTTCGTTCATGTTTAGTATCATTTGATTCACAAGGAAAAGCTGAAATTTCTTATTTAGAAAAAACTAAGATGCCTGGTGTTGAAAAGGAGCTTTCAAAAAAAGAATTTTTTGAACAGATTGCAATTAATCTTGACCATTTAAAAGATAAAGCTGATAGAATTGGATTTTGTTTTTCTTATCCAATGGAAATTAAGGAAAATGGCGATGGAGTTTTGTTGGGATTTTCCAAAGAAGTAAAAGCTCCTGAGGTTATTGGTAGCGAGATTGGAAAATGTTTGAAAAAAACACTTGAAGAACGTGGTTGGAAAGCTATAAAACGGATTACATTATGTAACGACACTGTTGCGGCTTTGCTTGCTGGAGCTGCTTGTGTTGAGACTGGTAATGAATATTCATCATACATAGGAATGATATTAGGAACAGGCTTGAATGCTGCTTATATCCAACCTGATAATAACGAATATAAAATTAAAAAACAGATTATTGTTTGTGAATCAGGAAAATATACTAGTATAACAAAATCAGATTTTGATATTGAAGTAGATAAAAAAACTACAAAACCAGGTAGCTTTATCTTGGAGAAGTCTTGTTCTGGAGCTTATTTAGGACCTTTGTCTTATCAAGCTTTGCAATTTGCTGCAAAAGAAAATCTGTTTTCAAAAAAAGTTTGTACTGAAGTATTAAAAATAGAAAATCTAACACTTATTGAAGTTGATGGATTTTTGCATGGACCATATAATGTTAATACAACACTTGGCAAAATTATGAGTGAAAATGCTTCAGAAGAAGATTTTAACAAAATGTATCAGCTTTTAGATAATATTGCTGAAAGATGTGCACGTCATGCGGCTGCGATATTAACTGCATGTGTAATTCAGACAGAAGCAGGAAAAAATGCATCAAAACCTGTTTGCATTTTGTGCAATGGAACTACTTTCTTTAAAACTTCTTTGGTAAAAGAGAGAGTTTATTCTTATCTAGATGAAATTCTGACTAAAACATTAGATATTTATTGGAAAATTGTGTCTTGTGATAACGATATTACTTTAGGAACAGCAATATCTGGATTAATTGATTAATCAATTATTGAGTTGAGGGGATTGTAAAAGTGTCTTTTAAAAAAAGCTTAGGTAAGTCAGTTGTTTTACTTTTAATTATTGCAATTTTAGTTATAGGTGGATTATTGTGGTTTGATTATCTTGGCTTGGTACATGTAAAATCAATTTTCTCACCAGTATATAAGCTCTTTGGAAAGGAACCTCAAACGTCTGCTGTTATACACTCTTCTCCAATTTCCGGTGATTTAGAGGAAGAACGAATAAAAAAACAAAGGGAATCTCTTGATATATATCGTGAAGAACTAGATAAACGAGAGTCTGATGTGAATGCTCTAGAAGTTCAATATAACCAAATAGCTCAAGAATTGTCTGAAAGAGAAAAAAAACAAGAAGAAAGAGAAAAAACATTTAACCAAACGTTAAAACAATACGATGATAAAAGGGTAAATATTGAACAGATTGCAAATAATCTAAACGGTATGAGACCTGAAGCTGCAGTAAATATTCTTGTTGCAATGGATGATCAAACAGTGATTGATGTTCTACGAAAAGTTGAAGAAATAGCAGCTTCTTCTGGGACATCATCAATGGGGTCATATTGGTTATCGTTAATGCCTTCTGAGCGAGCCGCTGAAATACAGCGTAAAATGATTAATAAACCTGAATCATTGAACTAAAACTTGTTATCAATATTTACAAGGATTTATAGATGCAAAAAATTGCTTCTAATGTAAGTATTGACAGTGCAAATACATTTCTACAGCTATCGAGTGAGTCGAAATCTTCAGTATCGACAAGTGATAATTCTGGTAAATTTGAAGATTTAGTTTCTTTTTATCAAAATAAAGATGACACTTCAACAGAAAAAAGTGTTTCTCCAAAAAATTCTAATGAAAATGTAGTTGATTTCAAAGAACAAAATGATATTTCTACGGAAAAAGCGTTATCAAAAGTTGATGAAAATAAAGAAACAGAAACTGTAAATACAGAAAAAAATGAAAATCAATTAAATTCACTTCAGTCAAAAAAAATTATTGATAAACAAGAAAAACAAGATAAATCTTCCAAGTTAGTAAAATCTGATAAAAATGTAAAAAATAAGAATAAAGCAGAAATTGAAAATAATATAAATCCTCATATAGCTAATAACCTATCAGATATTACTGAAAAAACAGAAATAGTTGAGAAAAAATCAAGTGTAAATGTAAAAATAAATAATAAAGATGAAAAATCTGAAGAAATAAATGAAATCTCATCAGAAAATGAAATTCCTCAAAATATTGAAAATTTGGCAATCTTGAAAAATAAAAAAGATGTAGATTTAAAAGATAATTTTTTAAACACAAAAAGTGATGAACACAAAAATGATAAATCTGAAAAGAAGTCAACTTTTTCTACAGAAACGCAAAATATAAAAGTTAGTGATTTAAGAACGCAAAATAATTCTGTAACAGACAAAAAGCAGATTGAAAAACAAAAATTAGATATTAAATATGAAAGCAGTGATAAAGCAACAATTACAATGGATTTGTCAAAACAACAAACAGAAAATAATATTCTTTCGTTGAATAGTCAAACTGCAAATAGTGATGGATCAAACTTTCAATCAATGCTAAATAATCAAATTCAACAAAATGCATCGGAATTTGTTAAAGCGGGGAGTATTATTTTAAAAGATAATAATCAGGGATCGATTAATTTAGTTTTGCATCCTGATGA
>JAAZCS010000176.1 GCA_012513125.1 Treponema sp.
CCTTTTATTGATAATAGTTTATTAAAAAAGGTTACAAATTCAAGTGAATCAGGAAAAAAAGAAGTTATTAAAACATGGTCTCGCCGTTCAACAATTTACCCTGAATTCATTGGACACACATTTGCTGTTCATAATGGAAAAGAATTTATACCAGTTTATGTAACTGAAGATATGGTTGGTCATAAACTAGGAGAATTTTCATTAACTCGTAAATTCGGCGGACATGGCGAAAATAAAGGAAAATAAAAGTATCAGGAAGGAGGACTAAAATGGGAGTAGCGATTGCAAAAGGTGTTAGAATTGCGCCTCGTAAAGCTCGTTTAGTTATAGATTTGATACGTGGAAAAAGCGTAGAAGAAGCAGATAAAATATTAAAAAACTTAAATAAAGAAGCAGCTAGACTATCAAGAAAAGTTCTAATTTCAGCAACTGCTAACGCAACAAATAATGAAGGTTTGGATAAAGCTAAATTATATGTAGCAGAAGCAATTGTAAATGAAGGCCAAACAATGAAAAGAATGAAGTTTGGATCTCGTGGTCACGTTGATCCAATTAAAAAGAGAACAAGTCACATTAAGATAGTTGTTAAAGAAAAGTAAAGGAGGAAAACTCGTGGGTCAAAAAGTTAGTCCAATAGGACTTAGAATTGGCATCAACAAAACATGGGAATCTAACTGGTATGCAGAAAAAGATTTCGCAAAATATTTAAACAATGATGTTAAAATTCGTAAATTTTTATCTAAGAAATTAAAAGACGCAGCAGTAGCAAGTGTTCTTATTGAAAGAACAAGTGCTAAAACTGAAGTCATTATTAATACAGCTAAACCTGGCGTAGTTATTGGTCATGGTGGCGATGAAATTGATAAATTAAAACAAGAAATATCAAAATTAGTAAAAGAAAACATTCAAATTTCAATTATGGAAGTTAAAAATCCAAGTGTTGTAGCTGCATTAGTTGCAGAAGAAATCGCACATCAAATTGAAAATCGTGTTTCATTTAGAATTGCTCAAAAAAGAGCTATAAGAGAAGCAATGAAAGCAGGAGCAAAAGGAATCAAAACTTCTGTATCTGGACGTTTAGGTGGAGCTGATATGGCAAGAACTGAAGGATATGTAGAAGGAAACGTTCCACTTCATACTTTAAGAGCTGATATTGATTATGCTCATAAAGAAGCTAATACTACTTATGGTAAGATTGGCGTAAAAGTATGGATTTATAAAGGAGAAATCCTTCCTGAAAAGAAAAATAAGGGAGGTATTGAAGATGGCAGTAATACCAAAAAGAACTAAATACCGTCGTCCACATCGTTTAGTATACGATGGTGTAACAAGAGGTAATAAAGAATTACATTTTGGAGAATATGGTTTAAAAGCAGAAGAAGGAGCATGGATTACTCAACAACAAATTGAGGCAGCCCGTGTTGCTATGACACGTTGTATGAAACGTGGTGGAAAAGTTTTTATAAATGTATTCCCACATTTGTCTTTAACTAAAATCCCTCTAGAAACTCGTATGGGTAAAGGAAAAGGGCAACCAGAAGTTTGGGTAGCAGTAGTTAAAAAAGGTAAAATTATGTTTGAAGTTAGTGGAGTAGATGAAGCAATCGCACGTGAAGCATTAAGACTTGCAATGCATAAACTTCCTATCAAATGTAAATTTGTAAAGAAAGAAAGTGGTGAGACTAGTGAAAAATAATGAAATCAGAAAATTATCAACTGAAGAAATCACAAAAAAAATTGAAGAATATAAAGAAGAATTATTTAATTTACGTTTAAGTCAATCTACTGGAAGTCTTGAGAAACCTTCAAGAATTAGAGAATTAAGAAAACTAGTAGCTCGCATGAAAACGGTTTTACGCGAACGCGAACTAAACAAGGAGGTTTAATTTATGGAAAAAAGAACTCAAGAATTAGTTGGAAAAGTAGTAAGCTCAACATCTAATAAAACTATTACAGTTTTAGTTGAAACTTATAAAAAAGATAATTTATACGGTAAACGTGTTAAATATTCTAAAAAATATGCTGCTCATGACGAAAAAAATGAAGCTAGTGTTGGAGATACAGTTCGTATCGCTGAAACTAGACCATTATCTAAAACTAAACATTTCCGTTTAGTTGAAATAGTAGAAAAAG
>JAAZCS010000177.1 GCA_012513125.1 Treponema sp.
AACATACCACCCGAACCACAAGCAGGGTCATAAATAATGCCCTTGTAAGGTTCAATCATTTCGGCAATCAGGTTTACAATGCTTTTGGGCGTGTAAAATTCTCCTTTCCCTTTTCCCTCTGCCAATGCAAATTTTGAAAGGAAGTATTCGTACACTTTTCCAACCACATCTTGTTTAGGGTCTTTGGTTGTATCAATGTCATTTATGGTGTCGAGCAACGAAGCCAGTTTGGTTACATCCAGTCCCAAACGTGAAAAGTAGTTGTCGGGCAATGCACCTTTCAGGGCTTTGTTGTTTTTCACAATGGTATGCAAAGCCGTGTCAATGAGCAATGCAATATCATTTTGTTTTGATTTTTTAATCAGGTAATTCCAGCGGCTGGTTTCCTCCAAAAAGAACACATTGCTCATATTATAGAAATCAGCCATCTCAACGTATTTTTCTTTGCCTTCGGCAATGAGTTTGGCTCGGTGTTCTTCAAACTTGTCGCTTGCAAACTTTAAGAAAATCAGTCCTAAAACTACGTGTTTGTATTCAGCGGGCTCAACGCTTCCTCTCAATTTATTCGCTGCATCCCAAAGGGTTACTTCTATAGGTTTTTCTTTTGTCGAATTCTTTTCTTTAGCCATTAATTCCTCTTTTCTTTAGCCCGGCACGGATGCCGGGCGTTCTTAGGGGCGCGCGTTCGATTATACCATTTTTTCTTAGTTTAGCGCCGCCTCAGCGGCGTCCATCCAACATTGTTTTAAACCGCAGGCAGCTCGCCTGCCTGTCGGATTTGAAAACTGTGTTATGCTAATTTTTCAAACTCATCTTTTGTATTAATAAACTGTTCTTTTAATCTTCCAATCAAACCATTATTTCCAAATTCTGTATGATTATAAAAATTTCCACTTCCTATGAGCCATAAGATTCTATCAAATTCAAAACAAGTTACTTCTGCATCTTTTGACATTTTAATCATCGTTTTTAATACATTATAATCACTATCATTTTCTTTTATAAAACCAAACCCAAATAAAATATCTTTTATATGTACGTCAGGTTTACCATAATTAACATACCCTAAGTCTTTTAAAAAATCACAGACAAGAGCAAATCCAAATCCATATACTTCTGTTGAAATTAAAAATGGTAAAATTGCTATTGATTTTTCATCATTGTAAAAATTATTTATCCACTGAACAAAATCAATATGATTTTTAAATTGATTCAAAAACTTGGCAGTAGATACTATTGTTTTACAATATTTAGGCCATAAACTTTTTGAATCTCTTCGAATTTGTCCTTTTGGTTTTAAAATATTTTCTATATTATTTAATAATAAATCCTCTTTTTCTTCATAGTTATCAATTACATATTTTACGTTAAAATCATCTAATACTTTTCCTAAATTATGAACACCATTAATTGATGCACCTATTACCTTAGGATACATATTTTGACTTTGAGCAGATGATAACATTCTTTCATAGATATTATTTAAGGATGAAACATTTTCTTCTGGATTTGCATATTTTAAATATGAATTAATAATATCTTTGTTTATAAAATCAGGTGTTTTTTCCAATAAAAAAGTATAAGCATATTGATAAAATAATTTATTTCTATTCATTTACTATTTTCCTAACATTACCACGCCAGTGGCGTGTGAGCATAACTATGTAGCTAAAACGCAACGCGGCGTGACCGCGTTGTCGGCTTTGAGCTACTTGTTATGCTTTATTTCTTTTTATCAGAATATTCCTTACATTTTAATTCAAGATTTCTGAAATCATTACAACGCTGACTTAATTTAGATTTACCGTCATTTATCATTTTGTGATTATAAACATCTTTTGCATTATTTACAATCTGTTCAGTTTTTTGTTTAATAATACGGTATTTGGCACGAACAAGATTTCTGTAATGTTCGTTTTTTATGTTTTCTATCTGAACTGCTTTACAAAGATTTAACGGGGCTGGGAACATATTGTTTAGATTTATAACAGCGTAAATTCCAACTTTTATAAAATCTATAGTTTCGCAAAGTCGTTTATGTTTAGGCTTAAAAGATGAAAGTGGAGCAAAATATTTAAATCCATTTATTTCAAGAATTATGCCGATATATTTGCGAGAAAAATCCTAAGTTATCTTTTTATTCTTAAAAAGATGTTCCTCGAAGTTTGAAAGATATTCTATGTAAGCTGAATCGATTTCGTAGATTTCTAAGTCTGCCATATAAAAAAAAGTGCCGAAGCAATAAAAACTGCTCCGGCCGTATAAATTTCGCGATTAAAGGCACGATATCCTTACATGCTTATAGCATAGGTCATTTTAGCTGTCAAGAACACAAATTCCCTAGATTTTATATATAACAAATTTCCTTATCAAGAAATTCCAAACAAAAACGATACCTGTTGCAATCATTTTTGAAAGCATTTCATTCATTAAAAGTTTTTCTACTTCAATATACATGATTCCAATATTGAGCAATAAGCCGATTATGCTTACGGCATATATTTTAGCCAATTCAAGCCAGGTATTTTGTTTTGATTCTCTAAATAAAATCAGTCTGCCGAATGCCCAATTAGCAAACGTTGAAAGAACAAACGCAAGTGCAGTTGCAAGTATATAATGGAATGAAAGCCAGTTGTCAAAAACATAGAAAGCTCCCCATTCCACAATAGTTGCTAGACATCCGACAATAAAATAAAGAATAAAGTGTATTAATGATTTTTTTATCTGCATCTTTAATTTCCTTATTTATCTAGAACAGAAGTCTTGTCTGAACAAATTTCTAAAAGACAGAATTGGTCATCTTCATAAATAGCTACATTAGAACTTTGTAAATCTAGCTGAGATTCTATTTGTTCATTAGTTAAAGTTGATAGAGCAGTTTTATCAATTACAAATATTTTCTTAGCATTTTCTTTCAAGTTTGGAAAATAAGATTCCAGTTCCTCTTTTGAGTTGATTTTATAAACTTGTTTTTTCGAAATTGCTAATTCCTGAGGAGGATTATTTGGAATTTCATAAGAAAAAGAAAAACAAACATGTTCAAAAGAGGTATTGTCTTTCAAAATTTCTGCTAAATGATAATCATGATATTCTTCCATTCTAGACTTTCTAAAAGACCTTGAAGAAAATGGGACCGCCGTTAAAAATGCTATGCAAAGAAAACTTATTATGAATAAATTTAGAAAATATGAAATCTTAATTTTTCCCAAATAAACGATTTTTTTTTCAAAATAATTATTGAAGTTCACACTAATCAACGAGACAACAAGCGGAAACATTGCAAATATCCAGCTCAGTTTTATCTGGGAAAATTCGTGAATCGCAGAATGATTTTTTAGCAGCAAAATCTGAAGAATTGGAGAAATAACTCCAAGTATGATAATAATACCATTTTTTGAAAATATAATTTCTTTGTAAACAAAATGGGATTTTTTTTCACTTTTATCCGCTTTTTTTACGAATAGATATAAAACTAATAAAAGCAAAGATAAAACTTTCAAGTTTTCTTTCAAACCAAACGCATAAATAAAATTCCAAATTAGATTTTTTATTATAAACTTTGGAGTGTTTAAAGCACCGGGTCCAGTGTCGGTTTTTACAAGTCCAGCTCTTTGTTCAAACTTTGCAAAAAGAATACTTTTCCAATTTGGAACAGAAAACAGTTGATAAGCATAAAAGCCTAAAGCAAGAATAACAGGAATTGCATACCATAGGCTATTTATAATTATGTGACCGATAGATTTTTCTGATTTTACAGTAATCACAATTTGAAAAATAAAAGCGACGAAAGCCAAAATCCAAAAATAGTAATCTATCAAAACTCCGCATAAAATCAAAATTGATTTTATAAAATTTAGGCTAATTGACAATGATTTCTTTTCACAATAATAACATTCGTATTCAACTAAAAGGAAAGCCATTACAAAAAGAATGATACATTGGTCTGCAAAATAGACATTTGCGAGATACCACACATTTGTCGGAAGCCAAGACCAAAAAGTAGCTGTTGCAAAAGAAACAAAGAGTTTCTCTTTTACAGATTCAATGCCACTTTTTCCTAAAAATCGATAGACAAATAATCCAAAAAGCAAAACTTCAAGCAAAAAACATATCATCTGAAAATGTTTTAAAAAACTGATTCCTATTGTGTTTCTGCCTACTATTTTTGCTGCAAAATAAACAAATAAGGTGCATCCAGATGGATATGAAATATAAGGACCTCTTTCTGTAGTTTCATTAAACTCTATGGAATCGGGAGATTCATAATTTACAAAGTGAAGTTTCTGTGGTGTCTCTTCTAGCCAATTATTAACAAATTTTATTGTACTGCCAGAAAGCCAACTGTGAGTTCCTTGCAATTCATCGTAATGGACTTTGAAAATTGTTGAAAAACTAGCAATAAAAGTTATGGCTAGTAACAGTAAAAGTAAAAATAGATTTGCTGATTTATGCATTGTAAAGAAATCATTTACTTTCTTCATGGTATTCTTTCTCCGTATTTACATTCCAGATATTTGATTTGTCTTTTGTTCCAGACATAATATCTTTTACGGCTTCAAACGAAGTCATCATAGAATGGTCAATGTTGTTGTAACGATGCTGTCCGTTACGACCTACACAGTAAAGATTTTCGATACTGCTGAGCCAGTCACGTAATGTATCCATTTCATCGTAAGTATCAAAATAAGCAGGATATGCTTTTTTTACCCGCTCAAGATGTGTATCCAAAATATCATCTTTGCTGTCTATTAATCCAAGTTTTATCATTTCATCAACGGCAAATGTAGAAAAAGCCTCTTCAGTGCTGTTCCACATTTCATCGCCTTCATTTACAAAATATTCGAGTCCAAGCCAAACTGTGTTTTCCAAATCTTGAACCATATATGGCGACCAGTTATTGTAAATTTGGAAACGTCCCATTTTTACATTTCTGTCCTGCACATATACCCAGCAGTCTGGAACTATATTTCCAACAGTTTTTAGAGATGTTTTATTCTTGAGTTTAAGTTTTTTTACAAGAACACCAAGAGACATGTAATCTCGATATGGCAAGCCTTTAGCAATTCTTTCAATATCATACGGAATATCATTCATTCCGCAGACTAAATCCTTTACAGGCATTGAAGAAATAAAAATATCGCCTTTTTCTTCGATCTGTTTACCATCTTTTTCGTAAACGAGAGACTCAATCTGTCTATTATGATTTTTGTGAAATCTTACGACTTTTGCATTGGTTATAATTGTGCCTCCCAATTCCCGCACTTTTTCAGCAGTAATATCCCAAAGCTGTCCTGGCCCAAGTTTTGGATATTTAAATTCCTCGATAAGTGAAGTTTCAACTTTGCGATTTTTACCTTTAAAAATCTTTCCAAAAATGTCTTTGAGAACTGCAGAAATAGAAAGCCCTTTTACACGCTGTGCTCCCCATGAAGCATCAATTTCACTTGGATGCCTTCCCCAAAGGTTTTCTGTATAATACTCAAAAAATATTTCGTAAAGTTTGCGTCCAAAACGATTTATATAGAAGTTTTCCAGATTTGTTTCCGGCAATTTATGGAAAACAGAATGAAGATAAGAAAAACCAACTTTCATTGTATTGAAGAATCCCATATTCTTAAGCGTTGCAAATTTTAATGAAACAGGATAATCATAGAATTTTGAATCGAAAAGAATTCGCGATACTCTATGTCGGCAAAGCATTACTTCATCATCTTTTTCTGGGTTTGCACCATTTTCTGCTAAAGACACAGATCTGCCTAAAATTAGGTCATCTTTTGAAGGACTTCCCTGTAACGGCAAAAGATTCTGCCACCAAGCATTTACTTCTGGGACTTTCGAAAAGAATCGATGCCCGCCCATGTCCATGCGATTTCCTTTGTAATTTACAGTACGTGAAATTCCGCCAAATACAGAACTTTCTTCAAAAACCATAACATCATAATTTTTTGATTTTGAGAGTAGTTCAAATGCAGCTGTTAGTCCTGCTGGACCAGCACCAATAATTAAGACTTTAGTCATTTTTTTCTCCGGTTTGCCCGAAGCCGAGTAAAACGAAGGCTTCGGGCAAAAGAATTTATGGAAATGTTAGACTCTAAATTTTTATTTTTTTTACTTTCAAAAACCACGCCAGTGGCGTGTGAGCATAACATTTGCTTAACTTGCAACGCGTTAAGCTGGCGCAGTTCATGCTTTGGTTAAGGTTATTTCCAGTTTTAATACTGTTATACATTTGCATGAACTGTGACAGTAGCGTTGTCAAGTTGAAGCAGTTGTTAGCTGTTTTTCATAAAATCTACATATTCATTAAAATAGTTTCGCAAATTGTTCATTTCATTATTTTTTGTTTTCTTATAAATATTTTTGAATTCATCTATTGTATAATTTTGAATTAACCATTTACAAAAAGAACCTGCTAATGGATATGAAATATTGCAATTAATATTATCAAACGTTTCATCATAAATTATATGTTCAATTTTTTTGTTTCTAATTATTTCAATTGCTAGATCATATAAACATTTGCCTTTCCATGAACCATCATAATAAACAGCTATTCCTTCATTCAAAAATTGGATCGATTTATATCCAAAATATTTATAAAGAACTAAATGTACAACTTCATGATATCCAACTGCTTGTATTTCATTATTATAGGTAAAATAAATATTATCTGGGAAACATGTCCACGCATTTATTGGGAAAAGTTCAATTTTCTTAAATAGTTCGGGATATTTTTTCTTTTGGGCTTTGGCACATTCTAATGGATTGTCAAAAATATTGTAGAATAGTTTAAAATCTTGAATTGGGAAGGCTTTTTTTATTTCTTGATATGCATTGTAATGAATATCAATTATCTCCTGAATATTTTGGTCAGCCAATGATGATTTTGTAACAAGAAAAGAATGATTCTCTTTTTCATAAACTGTTTTATTTTCAGGAATATTATTGTATTTATTCATAATTCCTTTATGCGCCGAAGGCGTCCAGCTAACTATGTTTTAAACCGCACGGCAGCTTGACTGCCGTGTCGGATTTGAAAACAATGTTATGCCTTGTCTATCTTTTACAAAGAATTTTTTACTTTATTTGCTACATACCAAATCATTACTGGTGGAATAGCATTTCCTAAAGCTCGGTATTGAGCTGCTTCTGTACCAACAAGAGAGAACTGTTCTGGAAAAGATTGAATTCTAGCAACTTCTCTTGGTGTAAATCTGCGGTAACGACTGCCATTAAATAAAACAGGGTCTGTGCTGTTTAATGATACTTTTGCAAGATGTGCCCCAACAGTGTTACAAGGCTTTTCTATATCTTGAGCACGCCCTTTGTTCATTTTTTCTCTTTTTTTCATCATTCCGGCAACGGCTTTTTCTGAAAAATAATATTTTTCATCTACAGAGTTTTCTATTACTTTTTTGAGTGGCTCAAATAAATCTTCATCAGTGATAACCTGTTTAGGAAAAGAAAAATCAATATTTAAGTCTTTTCTAAATCCAACCATAATTACACGCTCACGTTTTTGAGGAACCCCATAATTAGCAGAATTTAAAACCATATATTTTACATCATAACCACTGTTCGTAAATTCTTCCAAAATAAGCGGAAAAGCACTCTTTTGATTTGCAGTTAAAAGTCCTTTTACATTTTCTGCAATAAAACATTTTGGCTGTTTATCTTTGAGAATACGACACATTTCAAAAAAGAGTTTACCACGGTCATCTTTTACGCCAAGACGCTTCGGGTTTTGAGCAATTATCGAAAATGACTGACAAGGAAAGCCTCCTGTTAAAATATCAAAATCAGGTAGTTCTGATGAAGAAACGTGTCTAATATCTCTGTTGTCTGGTTTTAAACCAAAGTTTTCTTCAAATATTTTACAAGCATTGTCATCAATATCGTTGGCATAAACGATTTCCATATTATTGGAATCATAATGTTTTCCGAGAAAATCAAAATTTCCGAGAAGTCCGACATCTGTACCGCCACAACCGCAGAAAAGCGAGGCAACTTTTAATTTTTCCATATCATTAACTCCGTTTTTTCAGCGACATTTTCTTTGAATGAAATTTCTGCGCCATCAGAAATTCTCATTTCAATTTTATCTTGTTTGTACAATTGCACAGGATTTTGAAGAATATAAATAATTTTCTGACTTCTGTTTATCATCAACCGATAAACAAAATATCTGTCATTTAAAGTTTGAGCGGAATCCCATTCATTTCTGGTTAAATGGAATCCAAAGAATTTAAGAGGACGATTGCTTATCGTTGTTTTTACTTCAATATATCTTTTCCTTTGGTCTTCTTCCACGCTTTGAATATCATAGCCAACAGCTAAAGCAGTTGGAATTTTCTTTATTAAATGAATTAAATCTTCTCTACCAAGATTTACAAGACGAACTTTCTCATGTCCTATTATCAAGTTTTCGCCTAAATCACCAATATCTTTTGTTGAGCCAACACCTTCCAAAATTTCTGAAATCTTATCATCGACAGCTGTTTTATAAAGATTTTCTTCTTGGTCAGTATCAGAAATAAAATAAGAAGTTAAATCTGTTTTAAATAATTCCACATGAAGTTCTTTATTTACATAAGTAAACCAATCAGTTTCAACTTCTGACAAATCAGAGATATTAATTATTTTTCCATAGAAAGAATCATAGCCATCAAAATAGTTTATATCATTGATGAATACCATAATTGATTCCATTTCTGTATGATTTAAATAGAAATATCCGTGTCTTTCATCTAAAAGATTTGCATGAACCATGTAATCGAGTATATCGCCTGCATAACGAGTAATATCGCCACCATGCTCATACTCTATTTTCTTTTGTCTGTTTGAAACAATAAGGTCGATGACTTCTTTTACATCTCTATTGTCTCTTGTAACTCGTAAATCATTAAAAATACAATGAGTTGCTTCTTCTTTTGTAATTCCAAGCGGTTTACCTAGTTCAGAATCGGCTTCGTAAAGTAATTTTAAAATATAGTGAGCTGGTTTAAATTTTATTCCTGCATCTATAAATTCTTTTATTCTGTCAGATTTTAAATGTCCGCCAGGATATTGAAACTTAAAAAGATAAAATTTAAAGAATTGAACCAAATCCTGCTCTTTATCGAGAAAATATGCTATTTCGCCCGTTTCTGTTTTTTGTGTATTTTTATCTTCAATATAAAAACCAAATAAAGCGGCTATTTCTGTTCTCCAATTGTTTATTGTCTTTTCAGTTTTTCCTGCATTTTCTGGATAAAGTTGAATCATTGTGTTCAACTTTTCTTTGTATTCGCTGATTGGCAATTCTTTTAAGGTAGCACAGCAATGAGCCATATAGAAAAGCACATTTTCTACATCATCTTTAAAACGAGGACGAACATGATGAATCCTAAAATAATATTGGTCTGGAATTTTATACATCAAGTGTCTCCTTTATTTTTTTTGCAATTGCTTCTGCCATTAACGGTGGAACAGCGTTGCCAACTTGTTTATACTGGCTTGTCTTGCTACCCAAGAAAATAAAATCATCTGGAAAAGACTGTATTCTTGCACTTTCTCTTACAGTAGGAATGCGATTCCATTTATAGTGAAAATGATGTCTGTGTCCTGTGTCAATAGTAAAACTTGGTTTTTGACTATTTAGGCGAGTCCAAGCAATATGGACTTTTCTTGTCTGTTGCAATTCAGATGGAAGATTTTTATAATTTCCACCATCGGGAACTAATGCAATTATTTTTTTTGTTTTTTCATTATGCTCTGTAATTTCGTGATTATATACTTTTGAAGAATCTTTTCTCATTAATTTTTGATAATCACAATTTGGAGCAATCGGGTAATCTGAACCATCTGTTAATGAATTTTCAGGCAAGTCTGATAATGCTTCAAAAGATGTTGTTAGATTTGAAACAGATTTTTCCGGAAAGGAAAAATCTGCTCCATTTTTTAAGCCAACAAAAATAGCTCGTCTGCGATTTTGCGGTGTACCATAATCAGATGCAGTAAGAACTTTATAAACTACTTTGTATCCTAAATCAGAAAAGTCTTTTACGATAGCATCTCTCACAATTCCATCACCAATAGAAAGAATGTTTGGCACATTTTCCATTACAAAAGCTTTAGGCTTAAAATAATCTAAAAACCTAACAAAGTTTTTGTATAATTTATTTCGCTCGTCATCGATTATTCTTTTTCCAGCCACAGAGAATCCCTGACAGGGTGGACCGCCAATAATTATATCCACTGATTTATTATTTAAGTTCGATTCAACATCTTTTGGATTGAGCGTAGACAGGTCGGCACAAAGTCCTTGTGAGTTTTTATGATTGTAATTAAAAGTTGTGATTGCGTCTTGCCAAGCATCGATTCCAAGCAGAATATTTATTCCAGCTTTTTCAAACCCAAGCGATAGCCCTCCGCACCCACAAAACAAGTCTAACGCATTCAACATAATTTCTAATATACAAATTTTTTGTTAAAAATTCTACTGCTTTACAAAACTACCAGCCCAGTGGGCTGTGGGCATAACAATGAGTTAAACCGCACAGGCCCTGAGCCTGTGTCGGCTTTGAACTTCTTGTTATGTGATATCTTACTCAATTGACAATTCACTATGCCATAAAATCCTTAGGCATTCCAACAGAAACAAGAATTTCTCTAATTTGCTCATAAATATCTCTAAATTTATAAATGCCTTTGAGCCTTCGCTTGTATTTGATTCTTGTCCATAAATTATAACCTTTTTTATATTTTTTCCATTCCTTATATTCTTTTCTTGAAAGTCTTTCTTGGGATAAAAAACAAACTCCATGAAAATGACGATTTTTTAACCATACGCTATCACAAGAACCGTCAAGAACTCCTAAATCAAGATTTTTGGGAATTGCTCGTATTTTCACTTTATTGTCATCGATGATTTTTGAAATTCTATTTGTAACATACAAATCCTCGCATATAATTTTTTTATTTACTTTCTGCTCTAGCGAATTTTCATTTTCCGTTATAATTTTTCCATCATCATAAACTGAAACAATGTTGCCTGTAATATAAGGTTCATCCGATGCTCTTATCCAGCTATCAAGTCGGCTGTAATGGAATATAATGTATGCCATTTTCACAAGTCCTCCTCATCGATGTTAAACCACTTTTCTTTTTCGTTATCTGACATCGGATATTCTTTCAATTCATTTGTTTCGGGAGATTTATAATAAGCTTGTGATAAACAGTATCTTGGATAATGATATTTTTCGATTAATCTGTTTAAGTTTTCTAAAAACTCTTCATCTGTATTACCTGAATTTTCTGAAAGCAGCGTATTCCAAAGTCTGTCAAAGGAAATGATACTTTTTTTTAAGTTTATAGAATACAAAAAACTCCCTGAGATTAGCAATTTTCCACGCAATCGGCAATATCCCAGAAGATTACATTTTAACAGAATAGATTTCGGATTCTTATTTTTTATTGCCAGAGTTATCATTCCCAAAGTTTCTTCTTTTGTCATAAAAAGCCTACTTTACAGAATTAATCGTTTCAATGAATCTTTCCTGCATTATTTCGAAATTTGAGTTATCAATTTCTTTTGCATGAATTTTTAATGCAGACAAAAAGTCATCATAGTATTTGTTATCAATTTTATGTTTGTTGAAAAAATCATACAAGACACTGTAATTGATTAGTTTGTAATCCTCAGACTTTTCATAATTCCGTAGGTCTATTCTATTGTAGTTAGGTGCAAAGATATAAAAACTCTCTTTCCTGTTTCTTGCGTATTCATCTGCGTATTTGTGATAATCAAAAAGCTGACTCTGAACCAAGTCGCCATAAATATCGTGTCGAAGTCCATTTATGCCAGATTTGATTTTATTCTCAATAACGACAATATTCTCATCATCTTGTATAAGCAAATCAATATGCTCTGTTTCTCTTTGAATCGAATACTTACCTTTTGTACTTAAACCTAGAATATCTGACATGAAGTCTTTGAATAATTCTTTGTCTTCTGATAAGAAATAATGAAACATATTTGAATAGCAAAGTTCATCATATTCTTTTCGTATCAGTTTTAAGAAATTGAAATCTCGTTCTGATGAAGTCTCTGAAATTTCTGAAATTCTCTGAGTTCTGTTTTTATTTTCCCAGAGAGCAGAATCTTGTATTACGGAAGATAAAACAGTGTATGCTTTTGAAGCAACTGAATAAGTCCAATGTAAAGCCTGCTTCGGGAATGTTGTTTCTGGCAATAAAAAAGACTTTTCTGTAAAATTTGTTTTTTCATCTGTAGTTAAATATATCTTCTGTTTTGGATAAAAAATGTTTTCAGCTTTAAAACTGATATAAACAGTAGTGACTTCATTTGTGGATTCATTCTGATAGTAAATTTCATCTAACAAAACGCCGTCGTATGTTACTTTATTTTCTCTTATGTAGTCTTTTTGGATTTTATTAGCTGTATCTCTTGGCAAAGCATTGTTCAAAATCGGAATCAAGCCTACAGCTTTTGCAATTATTTCTACCGTTGTTGCGTTTATTCCTCGAACTAAAAGAATAGATTCTATTTCGTTGTGTTTTTTATCCAACTGACCGTAAGGATTTATATAAATGTAATTTGAACTGTTGTCATCTTTAAACAAGTTGATGACTTCATGCCCAATATTGTTTTCTAGAAATCTGCCAACATACATTCGATTTAATAGTATTTCTTTCATTTCTTCCAAAAGCGCCCCAGTGCGGGCGTCCACATAACATTTGCTTAACCTGTAATTCCGGCCCGAAGGGATTGGCGTGAAAATTGCACCAAAGGAGCGCAGCGACGACTTGCAATTTTCATGACAAAAGGAATTATCAGGTTGAAGCAGTTGTTAGATGCTTGATTTTAAAAAATACTTAAGTTACATACATTGTTGTCTTTCTAATTTTAGAGCAGTATTAATCTTTTTTAGAATATCTTCTTTTTCTTAGAGTTATTTCAATAAGTTATTGCAAAAACCTCATTCTCTTGCTTCCAACTATTCCAATAAATATTAACAGCAATACTTGTATCCAATATACAATATTATTTTGTGAGTAAAAAAAACTGTCGCAAATAAAAACATATACCCAACGATAACCACTATATCATTTACAAATCTTCGCAAAAATAACATTTTATATATTTTGTTCTTTCTTAAATACTCTTTGATATTGTCAGGAGAATATATTTGGTTAAAATCTTCTACGGAATCTGTTTCACTTTTCTTAAATACGCCAATATTGATTAAATCAAATAAATATTTCCCCAATTTTTCACTATTTTCTATTCCAAAGTCATATAGAGTTTTTTCTGCATCCCGATATTTGCATTGTATTTCTGAAATTATTCTTCTTGTTAATTCTTTTGCATCTATATGATGATTATTTTGTCCGATATTATTTTTTATTAAAGTAAAAACCTCAAATGAAATCTGATTCTTTTTATTGATTGAGAAAATATTAATAGAAGACTCCAATATTTCCTGATACATCTCATGCATAATTAATCTCCTATAAAAAATCACTTGCGCCGAAGGCGTCCATCTAACATTTGCTTAACCTGTATTTTCGTGCCCGTAGGGCTTGGTGCATTTTGTGCGTCAGGAGCGAAGCGACAGCACAAAATGTGACAAAGAAAATATCAGGTTGAAGCAGTTGTTAGATTTCTTTTAAATATTTAACCACTTCTTCGCCTTTAACAAATTGTCCGTTCCTGGTACTTTTTGCTCTTCGTGCACCTTGCCATTCACCTACAAGATATTTATATCTTGTTTTGAATTGATTCCGAAGATGATTAAGTAATTCTCTCATTTCATTTTCAGTGGCATCTTCTAAATTTAACGACTCAAGTAATTTAAAAGCATCTTTTTCATTGTCTTCAATAGCATTAAGTATTTTCATAATTCCTCCTGGAATATATTAACTGTTTATATTACTGACTTAATTCTTTTTCGAATAATTTGAAAACCGGTTCTATTACATCTAAGATATGAAAACCATAAACAAGCACAGCGGGAATTGAATTATTAAAAACAAAATGCTTTTTAATACCATTTGGAATAGGATATTTTGCACCCCACTTAACCATATCAGATAAATGTTTTAAAACAATTTTTAACGAATTAATATCTTGATCGTATTTAAACAAACAAAATTTATCAGAAAAAAGCTCAACGGATTCTGCTAATAATAATAAATCGTGACTTCTACCGGATTTTCCACCAATATTATGAAGTATTATCTGATCACTTTTAATATCATAATTTATTTTATCTGAATAATATTTAATTACTATTCCTTTTAAACCATTTTCAATACCAATCCCATAATGATAATGCGCATTTGACCATAATGTAATGTATTCTGTTTTATTATCAGAATATTTATGATCCATTGAGTTTTTTATTATACAGTTTTCCAATATTTGATCACCAACATATTTCTGATTTATGGCATATTGAAACCAATACTTCGGGTTTGTAAGCTTTTCGAGGTATTTATCTTCTTCCATTTTATTTCCTCGGCCCGAAGGGTCAATCTAACATTTGCTTAACCTGCAACGCGTACATTGGCGCGCAACTTGCCGAGCGAAGCGATTAGCAAGTTTCGTGACAATAGCGTTGACAGGTTGAAGCAGTTGTTAGGTGAAGACCTCATGCTTTCCAGACAATACCAGATTTTATCGGTCGAGTCGGATTATGCCCAGCATAAATGCTATTATTTTCGCAATAGCTTCCTGATAATAGAGAACCAGCACCTATAACAATATCGTTACCAATAGTTGTTCCCTTTAAAATAGTTACGTTACAGCCAATCCAAACACGATGGCCAATAATTATTTCTCTATCATGGTTGATAATAGAACCGTCTTTTGTAATGGTATGATAATCAGTATCTAAAAACATTGTGTGAACTGAAATTAGGCAATCATCTCCAAATACTAATCGTTTTCTGCAATTAAATTCTCCTAATCCATTGGCCATAAACGAATTTCCAATTTCAAAAACACCTTTTGAGCCTACAAGAACAGCATTCATATGATTAAAACAAGCTTTCGTTCCATGTAAAATAATTCTTCCTCCTGATTGAATTGATATTGTGTTTTTACACTTAAGTAGCAACATATTAAACTGAAGTGGCTTTTCAAATATAATACTTCCAGCAACAGCTTTAATTCTTGATCCATATTGAAGAAGAATTGGAAGCTTCAAGAGACCTTTCAATCCAAACTGACGGAAATTAACATAAGCAGTTGTAATCCAATTAATTTTTCGAAATCTATTAATTGCTGATAATAATTTCATTTACCTCTCCCTATCGGTCTTGGTTAACCTTTTCAAAAAATGACAAAATCAAGATTACCTCTGTGGATAATATCCTGATTGGATTTACCAATCTATCTACAGCGATTTGATTTTACTATGTTAAAATACTCATCCTTGATATTTTAAGCGTGAAGCGTCCACCTAACATTTGCTTAACCGGTAATTCCGTGCCCGAAGGGCTTGGCGCGGTTTGTGCGTAAGCGAGCGAAGCGAGTAGCACAAACCGTGACAAAGGAATTATCAGGTTGAAGCGGTTGTTAGGCGTTATTTCTTTTACCAAAAACCTTGTTATAAATTCAAAATATTAGTATATTAATCTTATTGGAACACCGTGGTACAGGGTGGCTGTCTCCTAATCTTAATGAAAGGGAGATTTTGTGCAGATATGACAAAATACGAAAAAGCAATGCTTGTCATTGCAGTTCTTACTTTGCTTATAGACGCACTCGCTCTCTTCAAGTATTTCTTGTAAGAGCAAAAATAAAGCCTACCCCGTGTAGCTGACTGAGTAGGCTTTTCGTAAAAGCTTAAAGGAAACAGCCACATCTCTGCGGTGTTCCTTTGCTTATTCCAATATACTTCGGTTTTATTTTATCGTCAAGTATTAATTTCATCAAAGTATATTTCAAGCTTTGTTTTTATAGCCTTTAGGCTTAAATTAATTTTATCCAAATTCATTGAACGTTCGTCATAAAAGTTAAGTTGACATTTCTCAACTCCCTCTATTTTTCCATTCCAAGAAGCAATTACTTCATTTAAACGTTTTTTCTTAGAAGTAAAATCATTACTTTGTAATTCTCTTTCAATTTCAGCTATATGACGCTCAATAATATCCTTTTTTGTTTCCATGTATTAAATCTCCTGAAATCTATTATCAATATAATCTTAATATTTTACTGAACCATAAATTTCATTCGTTTTCTTGTTATAAAATTCAATAACTATTGATTTTACAGCTGGTCGTTTTCCAGAAATATTGTACCAAGATCTATTTGCATAGCCTTTACCGCTAACTTTAACCATTCCAGAAATAACGACTCTTAATCGAATATTTACATCTTTGAGATTATCTTCAATTTCCAATGCTTTATTAATGTCATCAACTTTCCAATCATAATCATAAGTTACAAACTCAGATGAACCTGTCATTTCCTTGATTATTTCATTAATATTCGTCGAAATAGGAACCTGAGGTGCGTAAAAACCAGCAAGCACATTTTTTATCCCTATTCCGCTAGTACCTGATAAACTCATGTTAGAACCAAAACATACTCTAAAACTTTTTGTTTTCGTATTGTAATTAGCAATAGAAACTTCATCTACGTTAGAACGTAAATTATAAGTTATTCCATCTATCTTTAGATGATTTCGAATTTTTTCCAGATTATCTCTATACTTTTTTGAATCAGGCGAATTTAAGAATACTTCTTTCTTTAAATCCGTATCATAAGATTTTAAGTCTTTAGTAAATACATCAAAAATAGTTTCTTCAAGGATACTACTGACCCAAGCACTGCTCATATCATTATAATCGAGATAAGAACCTTCCAATTCAGTTTGAGCAAAAACTGAAACCAGCATCAATGAACCAACAATGAAGGCTATAAACTTCTTCATAAAAATCCTCCTAAGATTTTAATTTTTTTTTGCGAAGAAAATGTTGGAGATTTCCTTATTACCAATAAGCGGGCCAGTGGCCCGTCCGCCTAACATTGTTTTAAACCGCAGGCAGCTCGCCTGCCTGTCGGATTTGAAAACTGTGTTATGCTAATTTTTCAAACTCATCTTTTGTATTAATAAACTGTTCTTTTAATCTTCCAATCAAACCATTA
>JAAZCS010000178.1 GCA_012513125.1 Treponema sp.
GGATAATTATGTAGTTTTGTTAAAAAATTATTGTGCTTGGGATGAGAAAAAAGATGATGTATTTTGGATGCAGTTAAAAAGACTTCCTGTTGACATGTCAAAAGATAATCAAGATAGAGAATATATTACGTTAACACAAACCCCTTTGGATATCTCTTCTTTTATGAACAACGGCGTTTATGAACAAATGTCATCTATTGTTTTTACGTCCGCAACTTTAAAAACAGGTGAATCATATAGATTTTGGATGAATAGAACAGGGATTTCGTTTGTTGAACAGCAAAGATTGCTTAGTGGAGAATACTTATCTCCGTTTCCTTATGAAAAAAATATGATTTTTGCAGTTCCAAATGATGCACCGTTGCCTGATAGTTCAACATTTCAACCTTATATAGAAATGGCAATACCACTTTTGATAAAAGCAGCTGATGGTCGAACTTTAATATTATTTACTTCATATGAATCCTTGAAAAGTGCATATAAAAATACTATTTCTGTTATGAAAGATTTTGATGGAAGAATTTTAAAACAAGGTGATGAAGACAATTCAAAATTACTAAATCAATTTAAAGATGAAACAAGAAGTGTTTTGTTTGCAACAGATTCATTTTGGCAAGGAGTTGATATTCCTGGAGAGTCATTATCTCAAGTAATTATAGTAAAATTACCATTTACAGTTCCAAATGATCCTATTTTTACTGCTCGTTCTGAAGCAATACAGAAAAAAGGTGGAAATTCTTTTATGGAATTAAGTATTCCTGAATCAATTATAAAATTTAGACAGGGAGTTGGAAGATTAATACGAACTTCTGAAGACAAGGGGGTTGTTGTCGTTTTGGACAGACGAATTTATGAAAAAAAATATGGAAGCTTGTATATAAAAAGTATTTCAGAATGCAAAAAAATATACGAGCCTTTATCAGAATTGTCGGATACGATTAATCAGTTTATTTTCTACTGACAAATCTTTTATTCCTTGTTATAATTAGAAAATAATCTTTTGGGAGCGGAAATGTTTACAATTATTACTCTTTTATGTCTTTTTGGAATGGTTACTTTGCCATCTATAGGAAATATCTTGGCATATCCAGTTTCTGTAAAAATGAGTTCTAAAATTTCAAATTATATTGTAAAAAAATGTTCCCCACGTGTTTTCAGTATTTTAAGATGTTATAAGCATTTTGTTTGTTGGAATTATTATGAGTCTAAAAAAGTTCCTGAGCAGTTTGTTTTAATTTCCAATCATCAAAGTCTTTTAGATATTCCTGTTATAGTAAATTTTTTTAATGAAAAAGAAGTAAGATTTATAGCAAAAGATAAATTAGGCCGTCATATTCCTTTAGTTTCAGAAATGCTAAGAACTCAAAAACATTGTTTAATTCCAAGAAAGGCGAAACCTATGGATTCCATGAATTTAATTAGCGAATTTGGAAAAAGAGTTTTGGTTGAAAATCAGATACCAGTAATTTTTCCAGAAGGAACAAGAACAAAAAACGGTGATGTTGGAAAATTCTACTCGGCTGGATTTAGAAATATATGTGAATCATCGGGGTTGCCTGTTGTTGTTTGTGCTTTGGATGGTGGTTATAGATTACGTGATCTTAAAAAAATATTTGTTAATCTAAAGCGTGGTTCTTATAGAATAAAGGTTGTAAAAGTATTTGATTCTCCAAAGACAAAAGATGATTGTTTATCTATTCTTGAAGAAAGCAAGGTGTTGATACAAAATCAATTAAATGAATGGAGAAGTTTGCCTTTATCTGTTAAATAAAAAACCTGTAAATGTTATTTACAGGTTTTTTTTGTAGGTAAAGACAAATCTATGCCCTACAATACATGTAGCAAAAGAATAATTAAAATCCTTTGGGCGTCTTTCAACACGTTTACATTTTTGGCATTCAGCCTGATTTTTAAGCTTGCCATTATCAATCATTGTTTTCATTATGATTTCGCCACCGCAGTCAGGGCAAATGAATTTTTGTGTTGCAACAGTAGTACGAGAGTTTTTACTAGCTCCAGCCATTATGTGCCTCCAATCGAATATTCGTTCTATAATAATAATGATTAAAGTTAGTGGTGTCAATAATTTATAAACAGAATAAAATTAATTGTACTCTGTTTATAAAAATAATTACTAGACACGTTATGATAATTTTGGTAATATAAACGATAGTTAACTAATTTTTGGGGGTCTCCAATTGGCAGGCAAAAAGTCATCTGCAGAAAAAAGATATGCACAGAGCGAAGTTCGCAGGCTTCATAATAAAGCGATAAAAAGTACATGTAGAACTTATGCAAAACAGTTTGTAGAAGCTGTTCATGCAAACGATCAGAAAATTGCTGAAGAAAAACTTAAGAATCTTGTAAAAGAACTTGATAGTGCAAGAAGCAAGGGCGTTTTAACAAGAAACGCAGTTTCTCGTAAGAAGTCAAGAATGATGAAACTTTATAATGTTTCATTTTCTGTAGCAAAATAAACGAGTTTATTCACGCTTTTGAATCCAGTTGGAGTTATAGACTTTAGCTGGATTTTTTTTTATATGGACAATGAAATGAGTAAAATAACAAAATTAGATTTAGTAAATAGTATCTATAAAAACACTAGTTATGAAAAACAAGAAATTCAGAATATAGTAGATAGTTTTTTGCAGGAAGTGAAAAATTCTTTACAAAATGGTTCTTCTATTGAATTAAGAGGTTTTGGAACTTTTGAAACTAGATTAAGAAAAGGCAAAGCGTGTGCTAGAAATCCAAAAACAGGTGAAACATTATCAGTTGAACCTCATTGTGTAGCAGCTTTTAGGTCAGGGGCAGAATTAAAAAAGAATTTGTGGAATTTAGAGAAATCAGATGTTAAGAGCAAAGATTAAATGTCAAATAAGATTTCTTTTATTAGTTTTAGTTAGTGCATTTATTTTTTTTCTAGAAAATCCAAATTATTTTTTTCAGAATGGTTTATCTATTTTGGCTTGGATTTCATTTATTCCTATATTGATTATTGTCAATGAATCTAGTTTAAAGAGCGTCTGTTTTTATGGCGGTTTGTGTGGTTTTCTTTCTTATGGATTTTATGGATACTGGTTAAATGCTTATCATCCATTAGGATTGGTGATAATTTGTGGCAGTTATTTTTTAATTTATGCATTTCTTTTTTTGTTATTAAGAATTACCAATCTAGCTTTTTCAAAAAAATCATATTTTATTCAATGTATTATTCTTTGTGCTTTTGAACATGTAAAAACTTTAGGTTTTTTTGGTTTTAGTTATGGCGTATCAGGTTATACACAATGGAGAAATAACGATTTAATTCAAATAAGTGATATTTTTGGTGTTTTTGGAATATCATATCTAATTATTTTCTTTTCAGGAATGATTTATGGTTTTTATCAGAAATATAAAGAACGACAAGGGTTGTTAGATATAAATTATGATGAATATGAAAATAAATTATCAAATATAACTAGAGAAATAAAAAAAGCAAGAAATATAAAAGTTTATTCATATAAAAATAATTTTATTTCATTTATAATTATTTCTCTATTGATAATTTTATCTGTTGTTTACGGAAAAATTATAAAAATTGATTATTCAAACAATAAATTTATAAGAATTTCAGCGATTCAAAATAATGAAGATCCTTGGAAAGATGGTGTTGAAATTTATACTGAAAATATAAAGAAGTTAATCAAATTAAGTGAAGAGTCAATAGAGCTTAATAATGATATTTCATTGATTGTATGGCCTGAAACAGCTGTTGTTCCATCTATCGACTATCAATATTATTATGGAACAGATGAAAATCGAAAAAAAATTATTCTTTTTCTTTTAAATTACATTGAAAATTCAAATAAAAGTTTTTTAATCGGAAATAATAATACAGTTTTGGAAGATGGTAATAAAAAATATTATAATAGTGCTTTGTTTTTTGAAAAGAACAAGAAAATTATTCCCTCTGAAATAAAAACTTATTCTAAAAATCATTTAGTTCCTTTTTCTGAACGTTTTCCAAATAAAAAATATTTTCCAAGATTATATTCATTTTTGCAAAATATTGATACTCACGAGACAGCTGCAGGAACAGATATTGAGATATTTAATATTGATGAGTTCTACTTTTCAACTCCAATATGTTTTGAAGATACATTTGGAGATTTGTGTTCAACTATGTACAAAAAAGGTGCACGATGTTTTGTAAATATATCAAATGATGCTTGGGCGCATAATAAAGTTTGTCAAAATCAACATAAGGTTATGGCTTTGTTTAGGTCAGTTGAAAATAAAGTTCCGACTGTAAGAAGTACAGCTTCGGGACAAACTTGTGTGATAGATCCAAATGGAAAAATTTTGAATGAAGCTCCATCATTTTGTTCAACATATTTAGTTTGTGATATTCCAATAATTGAAAAAGAGAGAAATCCTACTCTATATGTAAAATATGGATATTATTGGCAAAAGGGATTGATATTTTTATCAGTGCTTTTGTTGATTTCGAGCATTATTATTGCTATAATAAAAGCAGGAATTAGAAATGGCAGAAAAAAACAACAAAGAAAATAGAAATATTACAGTGTTTGGTATTGAGACGGAATTCAACGGTGTTTTGGAATTTGCAGATACTTTGATTATTTCAGGTAAATTTGTGGGAAAAATTGATGCTCCTAATGGAAATTTAGAAATTGCCAAAACTGCTATTTGTGATATGGAAAGTATTTCTGTTAAGTCAATTATTATTTCTGGTGTCGTAAAAGGGAATATTTTTGCATCTGAAAGAGTAGAAATATGTTCTGGAAGTAAAGTTGATAGTGATATTACAACAGCTAGGTTACGAATTGCTAATAATGTTGAATATAATGGATCAATATCAATGCTTGAAGAAGAACCTTCTGTTGATTTATTTTCTGTAGCTTCCGATGAATATAAAAAGGCGATGATTGTTCATTCTGATGTTGTTGAATGATAAATATTATTGACATAAATAAATAAATATAGTAATAATGAATTAATGCTTTTTTTTATGCATTCATTTTTCAAAAATAATTTAATATTTTATAAACCTTTTAATAATCTCTAAATAAATCAAATATATATAACAATCAAATAAACAAATGTGGATAACTTTTAATGTCACCAATTGGAAAGCATCATAAAGAAGATGCACAGGATGATAATATTCATCTTGAAGAAAATCAAAGTCAACTTGATTTTAACACTAATTCTGAAAGTGAAAATAATTCAGGAAACGATTCAGAAAATGATTCTTATGCGAATGACGATGGGGTAAAAGAAGAAGCCACTAATCAACCTGCTTTAGAAACAGAAAAGCTTGATAATGTTGCTACTACAGAGCAAGCTCATGTTGTAATTAGAAGAAAAAAGATAGTAAAAACAGATAAAAATAAATCAGAAGAAAGTTCAGCTTCTTCTGAAAATGAAGAAAAACCATTTTATAAGAAAAACAATCAGTCAAATTCTGCTAAATTTAAGAAAAATCAAAATAATAAACGAACTTTTGGAAGAAATAATTATTCCACACCAAATTATCCAAGTCCAACAAATGAAATCTCAGAAAATGTTATGGTTTCTGATTCAAGTGAAGATAATGAATCAAAGCCAAGATTACTGATAAATGATTTAACACTAAAAAGTATGCCTGAATTAAGGGATCTTGCGATTCAGTATGGCTTTAACGCTGATGATTTGGCACCAATGAAGAAGCAAGATTTAATTTTTGTAATTCTGAAATCACATACAGAACATGGTGGAATTATTTTTGCTTCTGGAGCTTTGGAAATTCTTCCTGATGGTTATGGATTCTTGCGTTCTCCTCAAAATAGCTATTTGCCAGGACCTGATGATATCTATATTTCACCAAGCCAAATACGTCTTTTTAATTTGAAAACTGGAGATACTGTTTATGGACAAACTCGATCTCCAAAAGAGGGTGAGCGGTTTTTTGCATTATTGAGAATAGAATCAGTGAATTTTGATGAACCAAGAGTTGCACAAACTAGAATTCCTTTTGAAAATCTTACACCTTTATATCCCGATCATAAATTGCGTTTGGAAACTGTTTCAACAGAATTGTCAACTCGAATTGTTGATTTATTTAGCCCAATCGGAAAAGGTCAACGTTTATTAATAGTTGCTCCTCCTAAAGCTGGTAAAACAATATTAATGCAGAAAATTGCAAATGCTATTACTACAAATCATCCTGAAGTTTATTTGATAGTTCTATTGATTGATGAGCGTCCTGAGGAAGTTACAGAAATGGAACGTTCAATAAAAGCAGAAGTTATTTCATCAACTTTTGATGAACAGGCTACAAGACATGTTCAAGTTGCTGAAATGGTTCTTGAAAAAGCAAAACGTCTTGTTGAGCATAAAAGAGATGTTGTGATTTTCTTGGATTCTATAACAAGATTGGCACGTGCGTATAATCAGACTGTTCCAACTTCTGGAAAAGTTTTATCTGGTGGTGTTGATTCCAATGCACTACATAAACCAAAGAGATTTTTTGGAGCAGCAAGAAATGTAGAAGAGGGTGGTTCTCTAACAATAATTTCAACTGCACTTATAGAAACTGGCAGTAGAATGGATGAAGTTATTTTTGAAGAGTTTAAAGGAACTGGAAACAGCGAAATTGATTTGGACAGAAAGCTTGCTGAAAGAAGATTATTCCCTGCTATTAATATAAAAAAATCTGGAACACGAAAAGAAGAATTGTTGTTAAATGAAAATGAACTTCAGAAAATATGGATTTTAAGAAAAGTATTGAATCCTATGGAAGATACTGAAATAACAGAGTTGATTCTTGATAGAATGAAGAAGAGTAAGACAAATGACGCTTTTCTTGCTAGTATGAATGCTGGTTCAGCTGCAATAGATGGTGTGTAAAATACAACTTGATTAATAATTAATATTATTTTATAATCTATAAACTTATAAATCAAAATTGCATGTTGTTATAGCGATATGAGTATTCTCCGCGTTATAGGGCAAGTGCAGTGGGAGTAAAAAATGAAAAAAGGAATTCATCCTAACTACAAACTTACAAAAATTACTTGTATTTGTGGAAATGTTATTGAAACACGTTCAACAGCAGAAAATATTCATGTTGAAATTTGTTCAGCTTGTCACCCTTTCTATACTGGTAAACAGAAATTGGTTGATACTGCAGGACGTATTGAAAGGTTCAATAAACGTTACGGTTTAAAATCAGAGAACTAGTTTTAATAAATAACAAAAAAAATCTTTCCTTTTAAAGGAAAGATTTTTTTTGTTGCCTTATTCTTTTTGTAATGAAATTTTATAACATTTATGGCATTTTGTATTTTCAAAATCCTTTGGAATTGATTCTGTTGTTATATCGCTAATTGAAATGTTAACAGATTCTTTGTTTTGTGATGGAATAAGATCTTGGTTAAAATTTAGTCTCGTGCTATTTGTAGAAAAATATAACACTCCACCAGGTGCTAATAAGTTTATACAATCAGTTACTAAGTCTGGCCATTGTCTGTTTATATCTAGAACATTCTGAGAGGATTTACTATTGGAAAAAGTTGGAGGATCTAAAATGATAATGTCATATTTTTCTTTATTTTCAGATTCAAGTTTTGTATGTAAAAACTCAATAACATCCTGTTTTGTAAAGACATATTTCTTTTTATCAGTAAAAGAATTCAATTCCATATTGCTTTTCGCCCAAGATAAATAAGTGTTGGATAAATCTACAGATTCAACATAACTTGCGTTTCCTTGTGCGGCATATACTGAAAAACTTCCTGTGTAGCAAAATAAATTTAGTACTGATTTTTTTGATGAGGTATCTCTTATAAGCGAACGAAGTGGTCTGTGGTCAAAGAACAAACCTGTATCTAAATATGTTGTTAAATCAAGATAGAATAATTGCCCTTGTTCCTGAATAATTTTCTTTTGAGTAGTAGAAGTATCATTTTTTTCATATTGATTTAATCCCTTCTGATGTTTTCTTTGCTTTTTGATGATTTTATCTTTACTGATGTTCAACACTTCACTAACGGCGGACGCCATTGAATCAAGCCAAATTTCTTCTTCTGCTTCATCTTTTTCATATGGTCTTTCATATAAATATAAAACAGCATACCTGCGTTCTTTGATTTCATTTTCAATAAAAGGATCGTTCTCTGATAATCGTGAATTTTGTTCACTCATAAATCGAGCTGATTCAATTGTCGTTGAAATATCTTCTGGTAAAAACTCGTAAATGTCTAATGACAAAGGAATTTCTGGAATATTTCTGTCATACAAACGATAAGCGGAGATTCGATTTTTCCTTGCCCATTTTCTAAGTTCTTTGTATTTTTTTCTAATAATATTCTGAAAAATTGTTGTTTGATATTCTAATTTATTGTCCATAATGTAAGAAATATATCATAAAGTTTATTAATTAAATAGTGCATTGCTTATATTGAAGAAAAAGTATATATTTTAAAGGTATATTTAAACGATAGTAGTATTGATTTCAAATTTATTGATATAAAAAGTGGGAAAAATGAATTTTTTAGATTTAAACTTAAATGAAAAACTTCTTAAGGGAATTGAGAAGGCAGGTTACGTAGTTTGTACACCTGTTCAAGAAAAGGTATTGCAATCTTCCTATAATGGTAGTGATTTGTACGTGCAATCTCAAACAGGAACTGGAAAAACAGCCGCATATTTAATTGCAGTTATACAAGAGATATTAGGTAAAGTTGGAAATAATGATAAACAGGTTCTTATTTTAGTTCCGACTAGGGAATTAGCTGTTCAGGTAGAAGAGGAAGCTAAGGTATTAGTTGGTGATTCAGGATTAAAAATACTGAGTGTTTATGGTGGTGTTGGTTATGATAATCAGATATCAAAAATAAAGAATGGAACAAATATTATCATTGGAACTCCTGGACGTATAATTGATTTGAATGAAGGTGGAAATCTTTCATTAAAGAATTGCTATTTTACTGTGATTGATGAAGCGGATAGAATGTTTGATATGGGTTTCTATCTTGATTTACGAAAGATTTTAAAGGAATTGCCAGAAACAGATAATCGTCAGACTATGCTTTTTAGTGCAACTCTTAATTCATATGTGAAGAATCTTGCTTGGGAATATACAAGGGAACCTATTGAAATTACAATTGATGCTGAAAATATAACAGTAAATGAAATTGATCAGGAATTGATTCATATTTCTAGTAATGAAAAAATGAGACTTTTAGTTGGAATCCTAAAAAAGGAAAGTCCATCTAGTTGTATCATTTTCTGTAATACAAAAAGAATGTGTGAAGTTGTCGCTAAAAGATTGGAAATTAATGAAATTAAATGTGATTTTTTAATTGGCGATTTACCACAGCAAAAAAGATTGGCAATTTTAAAGAAAGTAAAGAATGGTGAAATAAAGATTCTTGTGGCTACAGATGTTGCTGCGAGGGGAATTGATATTGATGATTTGGCAATGGTAATCAACTATGATTTACCAATAGAAGCGGAAAATTATATTCATCGTATTGGACGTACAGCAAGAGCTGGAAAAAGTGGAAAAGCGTATACATTTTGTTCTGAACAAGATGTTTATAGTCTGCCTGCAATAGAGCGATATGTTGAAATGTCAATTCCGTCAAAAGTTGCAATTGATGATGATTTGTTGGAAGATAAAAGTGCTAATGTTTATATAAAAACTGAAAATTGGCATGATGATTATGATGATAATCATGGTGGATATCGAAAGAATAATAAGAA
>JAAZCS010000013.1 GCA_012513125.1 Treponema sp.
AATAGTCGATAATAGATCCAGTAAGACGAACCTTAGCTTTTACTTCTGCTGCAAACATGCTTGAAGCTAGAACTGCAGCAATTCCTATAATTCCTATGATTTTTTTCATTTAAAAAAATCCTCCTTTTTTTTTAAAGATACTACGAATCGACGATTCTTTGTGTAATATCTCTTTATTCTCAATGTTAACACGCTCAATTTAAGAAGTCAAGAAATTTTTATTAAAATTTTGTTAATTCTGTAACCTTTTGCAAACCTAAGAACAAGAAGAATTTAATTAAAATTTTAGTTAAATTAACAACTAAATCATTAGAATAATTCTTATGTAAGCCACTTTATCTGTTATTGTTTTTTTGTTATTATCTATATAATATGCAGAAAAACAATAATTACACAGTTATTTACAGTGATGAAGATATTGTAGTGTTAAGCAAAAAATCTGGGCTTTTAATTGCAGCCGACCGCTACGATTTGGACCAACCAAGGCTTGATTTAGAAGCGGAAGAGGAATTTGGCAGACTGTATGCTGTTCACAGAATTGACAAAGACACATCAGGACTAATTATCTACGCAAGAAATTTGGAATCACAAAAATCTCTTTCAATGCAATTTGAAAACAGAAAAGTTGAAAAAACATACCATGCAATTGTCTACGGACATCCAATGTGGACCGATTTATCTGTTGATTTGCCACTTCTTCCCGATGGAGACGCACGGCACAGAACTGTTGTTGATAAGCGAAATGGCAAAGCATCTTTAACAGATTTTCACTTGTTCGGTCACTGCGGTCCTTTTTCCTGGGTAGAAGCAAAGCCAAAAACAGGGCGAACTCACCAGATTAGAGTTCATTTAGCTTCTTCTGGATTTTCGATTGTTTGCGACCCTCTTTATGGCGGAAACCAAAAACCAATTCGTTTAAGTGAAATCAAAAAAAAGTGGCATGGAGATGACGAAGAAGAACGACCTTTAGTATCTCGACTTGCTCTTCACGCTTATGCAATTTCTTTTAATCATCCAAAAACTGATGAAAGATTAACATTCACAGCACCTTATCCAAAAGACATGGAAGCTACACGTAAACAATTTGCAAAATTATTTGGTGTAGATCCATTAAATAGTAAATAATGTACTATTTTATATGGAGCAATTATGAAAAAACATTTTTTTAGTGTTTTATTAACATTAATGCTATCAATTGTTAGCATTTATCCACAGGCTGTTAAGACAATTAACAATTCATCTTGGTTTTTCACAGTAAAGCAGGACTTCGGCTTTAAAAGCGGACAGATGAATGAGATTGTTTTGCAACAGAACAAATATAATCTTATGGGAAAATTGAGCGAGTTGAATTGGGAAGTAACGCCAGAGCTTTATGTTGGTCTTGAGCTAGAAACAGGGTGGAAATTCTTATCTCTTTCTACAAGAGTCACAACAATGGCAACCGATTTTGGACGTAATGGAAAAATGTACGATTCAGACTGGGCAGGGCTCACATGGATGCAAACAAACTATTCTATCAGTCAGAATGACTTGCTATACGATTGGTCAATAGATTCAAAAATCAATTTTACATTTAATCCTATATCTACACTTTTTGCGGTCCTTTATGTTGGTGTAAGCTATAGCGACACTTCTTTTTCGGCAAATTGGGGATACGGATGGTACGGAGACAGTAATTCAACAGGATTGGGTTATAATTCACCATATTGGGTTTCTGCAGCCAAATTTTATGGATCGGGTTCATTGTATGGCGTTGATTATTGCAGAAAAAACATAAATGTTCTTTTGGGAACTACTGCATCATATACTTTTTGGAATCGGCTTGAATTAAAACTAGACGTTGCTATGGCACCGTTTACATATATTTATTCAAATGATACTCATTATGGCAGAATGTATTATGTATATTACTTAGACCAACCAATGGGCTATTTTCAATTCTTTGACTTTGGGCTTTCTGCATCTTACAAAATCACGCAAAGGCTGAGTGTTGGGGCAAAATACAGCATAAGTTTCCTAAATCAAATTGAAGGACGCTCTTCTGTAAAAAATTCTTTTTCATTCTATTACACCTACACGAACACAACACAAGCAGCTGCTTCGGGTTATATGAATGATTTTAACATTTTTGTAAAATACGCATTTTAATTTATGAAGGAATTGTTACTCGCACAGTAATAATTCTTCTTTTTGAAACATCTTCCACCATATAAATAACACGCTCGTTGATAAAAACTTCACCAATGGACGGAAGATGTCCAAATTGTTCCAAAACCCACCCACCAAATGTATTAAATTCATCAGATTTAAGCGTTAATCGTAAAATAGTGTTGATATCTTCTATTAGAATATCTCCTTGAACAAGAAAAACTTTAGGACTTATCGGTTTGATTTTATTTTCTGCCGGTTCAAAGTTATAACTATTTTCATCTATCATTCTGTTAAAAACCAACTTCATTATATCTTCCATTGTGACAATTCCGTATGTATCACCTTGTTCATTCAATACGACAGCAAATTTATGCTCGCTTTTGCGGAATTTTTGCAATAATTCAAAAACAGACAACGTACTTGGAACAAAATCGATAGATTTCATATTCTGCTTTGCATAAAAAGGTTCTGTGTTTTTTGATTCTGTGGAATTATACAAAATTGTTTTGTAGTTCAATACACCAACAACATTCTCACGGTTTTGTTTGTAGACAGCCAAAGTTGAAAATCCAGATTTAAGGAATTCCGAAATCACTTCTTCTTGGCACGCGGACTCGCTCACCATGCTTATAAAAGATCGATGTTTCATAATATCGCTTACAACTAAATCATTAAATTTAATGATTTTATTGAGCATCTGCCCTTCTTTCTTTTGAATTGTTCCTTCAGTTTCGCCCACTGATATCAAGGTTTTTATTTCTTCTTCTGTAATATTCACAGTTGATGGTTTTACAATTTTTTCAACCAATTTAACTGCTAAATGTGATAGAATTTCAAAAAATCTTACTATTGGATAAAAAAGTTTCTGAAGAATCAGCAAGGGTTCACTAGAAATTAAAGAAACTTTTTCTGGATACATTGACGCTATTGTTTTTGGAACTATTTGTCCTACAACTGTAATAAAAAATGCTACAACTAAAGTGGCAATTCCTACTCCAGATTCTCCAAAAATTGAAACCGCAATCATTGTGGCAATAGCTGTCGACAAGGAATTTAGAAAATTTGTTCCAATTAATACGACAGTCAGAAAACGTTCCATATTTTCTTTTAATTTTGCAACAGTTTTTGACCGCTTGGTCTTACTTTCTGAAATTCGCCTAAGTTTGATTTTTGTTAAAGATAAATATGCTGTTTCTGCAGACGAAAAGAAGCCGATAAGCATTATCAACACAAAAAGGAGCAATAGCAAAGAAATAATATACATGTTGTTCATTTACTCCTCCTCCTTCTCATGTAGTTTTACAATTCTGATACGTTCAATTCTGTGCGATTGTATTTTTTTTACAATAAAGTGATAGCCTGAAAATTCTATCTTGTCATTTTCAATTGGCATTCTATTTATTTTCTCTATAAACCAACCACCGATTGTTTCATTTATTTCTGAATTAAGTTGAATGTGTAATGCATTTTGTAAATCTAATAACAACACTGAACCATTAATTTCAAAATCGTATTGGTTTTCTATATCGTCAAATGAGAAAACTTTTCCACGCAATGTTGTATCACCCGGAAGTGCAAAAATTTCTCTTGATATATCTTTTTCAGTAATTATTCCATCTGTTCCCGAATATTCATCAACAACAACAGCCATAGACTGCCTATTTTCAAACAACATTTGCTGAACAGAAGACATTTTCTTTGTTCCAAGGATGAATAGAGGTGGTCGCATCACTTTTTTTACGTCAAAATCACTCTGTCTATTTTTGTAACTAATAATATCTTTTAAGTAAATAATGCCAATAATATCATCAATAGAATCATTATAAACTGGGAATCTGGAAAATCCTAAACGCTGTGAAAGTTCAATTACTGAATGATAATTAGATGTAACAGGAATTGCTTTTATTTTAATGCGTGGAACCATAATATCCTGAGCTTCCAAATCAGAAAACTTAAAAACTAGATTCATCATTCTGTTTTCATCTTTTTCGATAATACCTTTTTCTGAACTTAAATCGAAAAAGGTTTTAATTTCTTCTTCTGTGTATGATTGCTTGATTTTCGTCGTCTTTATTCCGAATAATTTCAGAATTGTTCTTGAAATTCCAGTGATAACTACAACAATTGGATTCATTATCAGAACGACAAATGAAATGAAACCAGAAAATAAATAGGCTATATCATCTGGAATTTTTGTTGCAATTGTTTTTGGCGTAATTTCACCAAAAATTAATAACAAAACTGTTGCAACTAATGTAGCAAGCCCTACTCCTTTATCACCAAAAAGATTTAATGCCATTGCTGTAATAATTGATGAAAGAAGAATATTCACTAAATCATTTGAAACTAATAGTGTGTTTATTAGTTTTTCTTTTTCATTAAGAAGCTTTCCAACTCTAAGTGCTCTTTTATCATGATTTTCTTTTAAAACTTTTAATCTAAGTTTATTCATGCCAAGAAAGGCACTTTCTGAAATTGAAAATATCATCGAAAGAATTATCAATACGACCGATATAATCAACAATATTAAATAAGATGAATGAACGGAGACCGGGTCAGGATTCATAAAATAAAAAACTCCTAGAATTATTGCCCTTGATTTACTAAATCAAGCATATTTTGAATTTTTATAGATTCGTTGCTTTGCTTATCAGCTTTAATTGCTTTTTGCAAATATTTTTTAATTAATTGTGTTTCACTATTTTTGGTATAAATTAATATCAATGCCGCACTATAGTAA
>JAAZCS010000179.1 GCA_012513125.1 Treponema sp.
ATGTTGTTCCTTCATTTGGATCTACAAATGAAAAAAAAAGTGTCAACAAATGATGAAGTTAAATCTGTTAGTGAAAGTGAAAACAGATTGTTTGATGAAACAAAAAAAATGAGAATAAATATAAATTTAATAAAAGTCTTGTTTTTCATCATTAACTTAATATAAAATCGGAATTTTATTATTCATATGTTAGTATTAAATTCCGAAAATATATTATAGTAGAAAAAGAAATGAAAAAGCAAATGAAACTTTTTCTAGCATTTATGATTATTCTCATTAATTTTCCATTGTTTTCAATTGATAATGAAATTGAACAAGCAACAAGTGATGCATTGGAAACTGTGTCTTTACGAGAAATAGATGCTTTGATAAAAGAAACATATTATGAAAATGCTCTTGATTTATTGAATAGATATATAGTTTTGCATCCAGATGATTTTGATAGTGCTCAAAGACGAATTAAAAAGATTTTATCATCTAGACAAAGATATTCATATTTATGGGATAGACTTCTGTATTTAAGCGTTAATGAACCTCAGAACGATAAGGATATTTACGAAGTTTCTTCTGAAATGGAAATGCTTGAAAAACATCCACCTGTAAAAATTACAAAATTTATATCAGATGCAAAAAGAACTGCGGAATTTAGCTATTTCAAGGCATTGTCAAATTCTCTTCAAGAAGATTCAGCTGCATTGTCGTCAAGTGGAAAATATGTTGATGCGGCTCTAAAAGCGTCAGAAGGGTTTTGGCTTTACAAAGAAAATTTTTATAATGATTGGAAAGATTATCCTAAAATAATTAATAGAGTAGATGAGATTGTTAGCGACGTAAACAAATTGTTGATTCAATATTCAGATTCTGCAATTAGATCAAAGCTTTCATCATCAGTTGATTCTTTTGTAAGAAGTGTAAACCAAAATGATTATAATACATCTGTTTCTAGACTTAGAATTGTAGTTCAAAATTCAAAAGAATTATTGGCATTGAGGGAAAAAATATACAAAGATGGTTCTGAACTTCAGGAAATTTTTAATTCTTCACTCAAAACTATAAATCCTGATATAACAGATGCGTCATATCTTCCTTTTTTATCAAGGTTTATTTTGGGATTGGAAAGTGTTCAAAATTCTGGAATTATGGGTGCAATTGATAAAGAGTGGTTTACTTATGTAGATAAAATGATTAATGCTACTGAAAATACAATTGGTACTAACTATAAATCATTTTATGCTCTTTTGCCAAATAAGCTTTTTGAAAATACTGATAAAGTAAAAAAAGTAACTCAAAAAGTTGATTCATATATTTCGCTAAGGAATTTTTGTATACTTTCATCATCTGTAAATGATTTGTATTCATTAGAAGGATCAAAAATTAAAATAGCTGAAAAAATTGAGAATTCCAGAAATTCCAATTTGTATATTTCTAATATAATAGAAAAAATTTCGGTTTTATGTATGAATGCGGCTTTAATGGGTGATGAAATTAAATACCAAAATGAAGTAGTTCAAAATTTCCCTTCAAATTCAAGTTCTTCTGATTTAAATAAATCAACATATTTGAATAATTTATTTAATTCGCTTTCAAAAACAGTATCTATTGCAGGAAATAGAACTAATTATGATTTGAATGGTTTTAATTGGGCAAATGATTATAAAAAAATTGAAAATCCAAAATGGAATGAAATTACTTCATTATATTCATCATTTGTAGATGATATGTATTTAAATACAACGGATTCGTTAATTACTGTTTGGAAGACTATTTCGTCATATTATGATGTTTGCACTTCTTCGATTATCGCAAAAGTTGATTCAGATTCATCATCAATTGCATTGTACAAAGATGGAATTAATAAAAAACTTACTTCAAAACAAGTTGATGATTATTCAAAAGATTTAGCTATTTCGCTTGATTTCTTAACAAAATTAACAGAAAAAACTGCTGCTGATTCGATTTTCTATTATCCAAATATTCTTTCAAGCAATTTAGTATTGATGAATAATTTTATTGATGAAAATGTTACAAGTTTTGATAATGTTCAGAAGACAGTAAAATCAATTGTTGATGCTCATCCAGATTGGCTAGAAATCACTCAGATTAATGATATTACTCAAAATATAAATGCTTTCTTAATGCAACGACGAAACAATCTGCTTTCATTTAAGGGAACTATTGACAGTTTGAAAAAAGATTCTGACGCTCAAATTCAAACAGCATATTTAGCTCGTTCTGAGGCAGAATTTAGATTAACTCAGGCAAGAAAAGATTTGAACAGCGAAAAATTTGATTCTTCTCGAAAAAATTTACAGGAAGCATTGAGAAATTATAATATATCTTTTGCGTCTTGTGATGATCCAACATTACGTGACAGCGTTGATAAATCGATGCTTGAAATAGGTGAAAGCATATCTCGTCAAGAAAATGAACTTGTTG
>JAAZCS010000180.1 GCA_012513125.1 Treponema sp.
AATAAATGTTGTACATAATCCGGCTAAAATTCCACCAAAAAAGGCTATTAATAATGCAAAAAAAGGTGACATCCCGTTGATAAGGCATGCAGCAAGAATACAACCACCCATTGGAAACGAGCCATCAACTGTCATATCGCAAAAATTTAATACACGAAATGTTGTGAATACACCCAAGACCATTATTCCGTAGATTAATCCTTCTATTAAAATGCTTTGTATCATAATTGCTCCATGTATCTGTAAATAGTAACAAAAATTAACATCTTTGTGAAGTAGAGTGAAGAAAATATAGAATAAATTTGATGTGAAGATATATAATATGTTTAATTTAGGAGAACATTATGAAAAGAATTTTTATATCAATATCGATTTTGCTTGTATTAAATACTCTAATATTTGCAGAAGGAAAAAAAGTAACATTAAGGCAGAATAATTATTATCTTGATTCAAAAGTAGTTTTTTATGAATACAAAAAATATGGTGAATTAAATAAAGAAATTCAAAAAAATATAGTTGAACCATTCAATCTGTTTGTTACTGAAAAAAAACAAGAGTGGGATGAATATGACAAAATAAGGCAAGAAACGCAAGCAGAAGGAGTTACAGATTCTTCTGTATCAACTTACGCATCACTCAAAAGTCCAAAATTTGAATATAAAACTTTTTGTGATAAAAAAATCGAGGGGAAAAAGTATATTTCATTGCTATACAAAAATTACACTTTTTTAGGTGGAGCACATGGAGATAGCACTTTATATACTGTTTTATTCAATAAAGAAGAAAATAAAATTATTAATATAGAAGAAATATCAAATTTATCACTACAGGAAATTTCAAAATTATGTTTTGATGAATTGATTGCAAAGATTAAAGATACAGAAAAATATACGCCAGAACGAATTGAATGGATAAAAGAAGGCACTTTACCTGTAGAAGATAATTTTATGAAGTTTACGTTTAATGAAAAAAATAAGACGCTAACTGTATATTTTGAGCAATATACTGTAGCGCCTTATAGTGATGGAATTCAGCTTGTTGAAATAAAACTAAATTAGCCTATTTATTAAGTTCTTTTAGACTTCCACTTTCGTAAATCATGTTTGCTGAGTCTAAATAAGATTGAGGAATTGAGATATTGCAGTTTTTTGCTTCATCTAAATCAAAAAGCATATCTGTGTCTGATGGTTCTGTCATAAAGCGAACTGGTAAATCTGAAGGTTTTGCACCATTTAGAATTTTCAACACCATTTCACCAGTGGCTCTTCCTGCCTTGTAATAGTTGAATCCATTGGCCATAAAAATACCACCGTCTTTTGCACCTGTAACATCGCCACTGAAAATTGGTTTTTTAGCTTTATTGAATACTTGAACTAAAGATGGCAACGCACTGAAAACAGTATTGTCAGTTGTTAGGTAAATTCCGTCAACTCTGTTTATTATTGTTTCTGCGGCCTGTTTTACTTCTGCAGATGAGGAAATTGATTGTGTGATAAGTTTGATTCCCTGTTCATCGCATCCTTTTTGTACAAGTTCTAATGCACTGATAGAATTAGCTTCATTACTTGTGTAAATATAGCCCAATGTTTTAATTCCTGTTACTTCTTTGAACATTTTTATATGTTGTTCAGTTGGAATTGCATCACTCATTCCTGTAACATTATTTTCACCATGTTCAAGTGTAGAAACTAAACCTGCACCAAGTGGATCTGTTACAGTTCCAAAAACTATTGGAATATCTTTTATCGTGTTTGCAAGAGCTACTGCAACAGGAGTTGCAATTCCAACAGCAATGTCAACTTTTTCAGATTTAAATTGATTTGCAATTTGAGTGGCAGTGTTTACATCGCCATTTGCATTTTGCAAATCAAACTCTGCTTCGATACCATTTTCTTTTAATACATCAATAATTCCTTGTTCTATAGAATCAAGAGCAGGATGCTGAATAATCTTCGCAATTCCAATTTTGCATTTTTTTGAAGATATTGATGTCTGATTGCTTTCTTTTTTTGAACAACCCGAAAAGAATAATGAAAGTGAAAGGATTAATAATCCTGTGATTGTAAGTTTTTTCATATTTACCTCTGTTTCTGTTTATAGAAACACTATATAAGACAAATATTTTTTAATCAAGTGTTTTTGAAAAAAAATTAAAATCTTTAAAATCACAATATCCACCAAGTTTTTCTTCAGCGTAATTAAAGATTCCTATTCTAACTCCAATAAATAAATCTAATGTAAAATATAAATGAAGTGGGTCTCCAATTTGAATCCAGTTTTTGTTATCATCAGAATAGAAGAAAGTGGCACAATCGTTGTTCTTACAAAATGAAAAATGAATCTTCAAAAAAATTTCAAACTTATCATATTCAATTTCTGTTTCATCAATTGCTCCATCAGAATATTTACCCTTTTTCATTCTGATAAAAGTTTTATTGTTGTGCTTTGTAATTCCAACAAGACCAAAACATCCTTGAAAAGCAGAAAGCCCTGCAAAATCTCCATTTTGAATATTTTGAAAATTCATCAGAACTGAAAATTCACATTCTGGCCCCTTTGTTTTTTGTGTTAGTGTATTCTGGGCTTTAAAAAAATCTTTTGTAATTGTCGCCGTATGCAGTCGTAAAAAGCCTGGTTTTTCAGTGAAGCTCCATTTTGAATTTTCCGGGTTGTGATTCCATTGCCAACAAAGTGCAAGCTTGTTTTTGTTGTGATTGAATGAATCGCTTTGAATTAATGGCTCGCTCTTGTATTCATCTAAATTTATTTCAAATGTTTGTGGAATTTTGCCATTTTTTGTGAGAATGGGCCAATTATCTTGCCATGTTACAGGCATTAAATACGGAATGCGTCCCAAAGCACCTCGATCTTGAAAAAGAATTGCAAACCATTGTCCATCTTGTGTGTCAATTAAACAACCTTGAGCAATTCCACATTTATAAAAATGCATATCATCTTCAACTAGTGTTTTTCTTTCAAATGGCCCAGATAGACTTTTTGAACGATAACAAATTTCTCTTCTAATCCCTTTTTCAATTTCATCTTTTGGCCAATCTATAAAAAGAAAATAATAATAT
>JAAZCS010000014.1 GCA_012513125.1 Treponema sp.
GACCTGGTAGTTTTACAGGATTAAGACTTGCCTTTTCTGCATTAAAAGCAATTGAATTATCAAATAATGTTCCAATTTACGGAATTTCCTCATTAAAATCTTACTCATTTGAGTTTGAAAATTTTTCGTTTCCCATTTTAACTGTTATTGATGCAAAAAAAGATAAGTTTTATGCAAACATTATTCATAATAATGAAATTATTCTAAAAGATGGTGATTATGATATTTCGTTTTTAATTGACGAAATAAATCATTTTGATAATTTAATTTTATGTGGACCAGATGCACAAGCATTTTATGATAATAACAAAAGTAACATAAACAACAAAAATGTTTTTTTACCTAAAATAAACTCAATCTCAACAGAATCTTTGTTTTTAATTGCTGAATCAATGATTGAAAATAATGTGTCCCCATTAAAAGATTTTGACGGACCGGTTTATCTTAGAGCTTCAGAAGCAGAAATAAAGAAAAATGAATAAATTATTTTTCCTTATTTGATGTAAGCAATTTTGATAATGCACTTACAGCACTTAACGAATTATTAGACTCACATTTTTTCTCATCTATAATTGCTGCTTTATTTTCATTTTGAATTGCATCAAAAACTTCTTGTCTAAAGACTTTTACAGTTTTTGGTGCTTCAACACCAATTTTCACTTGATCACCATGTACATCAATAAGTGTGATTACAATATTTTCGCCTATACAAATCTTTTCATCAATTTTTCTAGAGAGAATTAGCATTTTGTTCCTTCCAATTGAGATTTAAGATTTTTCATTATATCAACTTTCGTTGACCATTTATTATCACTCAAAATTACTTGCATACATTTTTTATTATTTTTGTTAATAATCAGTGGACCTTGAAAATTTGCTGTAATGGAAGAGCCATCTTGAGGCACTGTTACAATCGTCATAACAATTATATCTTCTGGTTTTTCAATTCCAATTTTTGAAAGCAAGTCATCGTCAATATCAGTTTCATAATCAGAACAAATTAAAAACGGATCAATAATCAAAAATGCAAGATTTTGATTTTCAACTGATTGAAGCCATAAAAAAGGTTCATATTCTGAATTTACCATTGTATATTTTTTATATTCTTCAAAACCAAAAAGACCTTCTGGAATATCGATAAAATTCTTTTCACTAACAGATATTTTGCCCATTGCTTTTGTTGTAATTTCTATCATCTTTTTTCCCTTTTAATCTATCTCATGTAATTTAACAAAGTACTGCTATACATTTTTCCAGCCTGACTTAATGTAGCTTGATTTGTATAATCCAGCATTTTCATATCTGTTACAGCTTTTGTAAAATCAAGATCCCCTTCCCTACTAACCTGTTGTGTTACATCTAAAGCTAATTTTGAACTTCTTTCAGCATTCAATTGTGCTCTTTCATACTCCGCTCCAGATTTTGCAAGTCTTGTAACAAGATTATTTATCCCCTGATCTAAAGACCCCAAAACTCTTCCACCAATAGATTCTTGATCACCTTTTAAAAGAGCGTTTCTAAAAGCTATTACTGTATCAAAAAGCGAACCACCAGAAACCCTAACACCATTCTCTAAATTATATGGAGGAGTCTGACTGCTATCTTTTACCATTCCCAATTCATTAAAAGCATTACCTTTAACATCTTGAATCCATAACTGACGAGCATCTGTTGTTGCCAAATTAAGACTTTTTGTAATTGGATCAATTGACGCTTTTACAGCAGCATCACTGTCATTGATTTTTGCTACTAAAGCATAAATATTGTCACCTTGATTTATTTTAATTTCTACACCATCAACAGAGATAACGTCATCCCCACTCGCTTGCCATTCACTACCATCTCTAGAACCAAACATCTGTTGATTTTCTGCCCAAAAAGTTCTGTTTCCCGCATTATCATTAATCAGATACTTATTTTCATCAATTTCCACAAGATTTGAATCGATATTTCCATTGTATTTTACATTTTGA
>JAAZCS010000181.1 GCA_012513125.1 Treponema sp.
ATTTACATATTCTTCCTCTAATTTGCTTAGTTCTTCTTTTATATCCGCCTCATCATCCGAAATATTAGAACAATCGATAAAATTCAAGATAAAATAGCTCACAACGCTTTTATCTGCATTTACGAAAAACATTCTGTTATTTTCTTCCCAAGTTTTAATAAAGTTATATTGTTCAAATAATTTATTCATTATCTCATTCATCACTTCAATTCTCCCAATGCCTTATTTTTATTTACTAACCTTATAATCTTAGGTCTATTACAGTCTTTTTTCATCTTTTCGATTGTAGAAGAGGTCATTCCACTTATCTCATTTAATTCTTTCCCTGTTAACACGTTTATATCTCCACCATTAAAGATTAGGGTTTCTTCACATAATCGATCAGTAATTAAAACATCACATTCATATAGCAATGACCTGTCTGCCTCTTTTTCTAATTCTCTTCTTAAATTCTTCTGAAATTCATCTATGTCATAACTGCTATCCAATGTTAATCTGTATGTCTCATTTCCATTTTTTATCGCCTCATAAACATTATTTCTGCTAATTCCCAAAGTTTTAATTTCATCCAAAAGATTTAGAAATAAATGTGAAACTAAACTATCTTGTGGCAGATTGTTACTTTTGCCAATCTGTGGAGTTTTTAATATTAAATTATGTATTATGTGATTTTTTTCATTTTCTGATTTATCATTTAAAATGCCAATCTGCTTAAATAAATTGCAGCTATTTGAATCTTTACAATCTTTGCAATTACTTTCAACGCAGTTATTCCACAACTCGCTTGGATATTCTGCATATACATCTCGAATACTTCTCAACACCTGAAAATATTGATATGCAACGGTATCTATTTTTTCGTGATAGTCTACTACTATCTGTTCTAATATCTCGTCAAATCTTAATATGCATTTATTATTTTTATTATTGTCAATATAAAATTCTGTAATTTTTTCTTTCATATACAGTAATAGTTGATCATATACCAGTGCTGCATAATCAATATCAACAAAACTATAACTAGGACATTTTATTTTTAATATTTCTACAATAATAGCGTATGCTTTCAATCGAATCTCTTTTGCATTATCAAATTTATCCTCGTATACACGCAAGAATACTTCATCATCACACAAAGTAGGATTATCCTTTTTTGATTCTTCTATTTTTTTCTCTATAGTAGCCTTGTATGTATCCAAAGCATTATCAATTTCGCTAATCGTAGATTCAATTTTAGTTATATCTTTTGAATTTCCAGAAACATACTTTATAATACTATAAACATCGGCCTTTTTATGATTAGCTGATACGTTATCTAGAACGATATAATAATCTTCTTTATCGGTAGCTGGAATATCCTTTTTTTCTATTACCTTTTTTTGCAAATCATTTTTCAATATGCTGATATGATCAAATGATTTTGAAATAAAGTCAGATTGAAATTTCTTTCCGTTTGAAATATGAAAATAGCCACTTTCTGCTTCATTCTGAAGAATCCCCATAATAAAAGAAAACTTGTCATTGGGCTCCAATTTTACTGCACCAGCCTTGACTTGATGCAGCGAAATATATTTAGTATCTTTTCTTATGGAAAAATCTTCCTCTCCTTCAATCTGTAACTCATAACCTGAAATACTTTTACAACTCTGTAGTAAATTAAGTATATTTTTCAACGCATAATACAATGCAATATGTCCTTGATATTCATAGTCTTCCCATGATGTAATTGCATTGAAAGGTTGAACTAATGGTATTTTCAATATTTTTCACCCTCCATTTAACAAAAAATAGTTTTTCTTATTCCCCTAAAACGATATCATAAAATACAGCCTCTGGAACAATCTGCAGATCAACACCCTCTAAAATCATTTTCTCTGCTTTCTTTTGCTTTGAACTTTTTCCATCTTTAATAGTTTTACAGTAATCATTGTTGCCAAGAATTAAGTAGTTTGTTTTCTTTGTTACCCCATCACCAGGAATACCACCTAAATCCGCTACGAGTTGCATTGCTTCTTTTCTTTGCATCTTCTCCAGTGTTCCTGTAAATACACACACTTTTCCAAACAGAGGATGACCTTCATTAAATTCTGTCTTTTCAGTCGAGATATCTTTTGCACTGATTCCATTATGATTAAATTTGTAACTATGTATGAAATCATCAAGCGTAACACCCTTCGCTTTAATCTCCATTTTTAAGTTTTCAAGACATTCATTACACATTAAGCAATCTGCTTCCGCTCTATGTGCACCATCTATTGAAATTTCAAAAAATTCAGCAACATCTTTCTGTCTATGATGAGATAATTCTGGCAATACTTTTTTTGCGATTCTCATTACATCAACAAAATCATTAGATAACTTTTCATCACAATATTCCAGCAAATTATCAAATAGGAAATTAATATCGAAGGTCACATTATATCCAACAATAATCTCATTACCTATAAACTTTTTAAATTCCGCAATACAATCTGCAATTTTAGGAGCCGTTGCAACCATTTCATTTGTAATTCCAGTTAATTCTATAATATATTCATCAATTTCATATTCTGGTTTAACCAATGTTGAAAATAAATTTACCTTCTCTCCAGACTTATATTTGATTGCTGCAATTTCAATAATTTCATCATATTGTGGTGATAAGCCTGTGGTTTCAATG
>JAAZCS010000004.1 GCA_012513125.1 Treponema sp.
AGCCATATTCGCTTGCAAGCTCAATAACTGTCTTGCCATTTTCATGAAGTTCAACAATTTGCTTTTTGAACTCTTCTGTGTACTTTCGTGGTTCTTTTTCCATGTTACTTTTCCTTTTTATAAGATATTATGTAACATTTTTTGTGTCCACTAAGTTATACTAGCTTCACATATATTCAAGTCCATGATCACCACAACCTTCAACTACAGCAACAGCACCAGAATTTCTTACACAAAAACGTTCACCTGCAAGACCATTTATAAAAGCCTCTCCACTAGTAGCACCATACAAGGCAACGTTTCCTATGATGATATTTTCTTCTGCTTTATAAGTTGCATTTTTAGAAGGTGCAACTACAATTTTTCCACCAGAAAGTCCTTTACCTAAATAATCGTTTGCATCTCCAGTAAGTCGTAAAGTCATTCCCTTTGGAATAAACGCACCAAAAGACTGTCCGCCACCACCTTGGCAATTTACAACAAAAGAATCTTCTTTCAAAGAATTTCCAAATGCCTTTTGAATTTCTGAACCAAGTATTGTTCCCACAGTTCTGTCTGTAGAAGAAATTGTCAAATCAAAAGAACCTTTTTTAGACTTTTTAGCCTTATCAAATGCTTTTAAGAGAACACTTTCATCAACAGTTTTTCCTAATTCAAAGTCGTAAACATCACTAGAATCAAAATGAGTTTTTGCTTCTTCTGGTGTTCTATAATCGATAATTTTACTCATATCAATTAAGTTTGCTCTTGGGAATGCACATTTTTCTTTGATTTTTAATAATTCTGAATGACCACACATTTCATCCAAAGTCTTAAAACCAAGTTTTGCCATATATTCACGCAATTCCTGTGCAATAAACTTCATAAAGTTTTCTACATATTCAGGTTTTCCAGCAAAACGCTTTCTAAGTTCACTATTTTGAGTCGCAACACCAAAAGGACAAGTATCTAAGTTGCAAACACGCATCATAGCACAACCCATTGTGATAAGAGGAGCAGTTGCAAATCCAAATTCCTCTGCACCAAGCAAAGCTGCAATCGCAACATCTCGTCCACTCATAAGTTTTCCATCTGTTTCAATAACTACACGACTTCTCAATCCATTCTGAATTAAAGTTTGATGTGTTTCAGCAAGTCCTAATTCCCAAGGCAAACCTGCATGATGAATAGAACTCAAAGGAGCAGCACCTGTTCCTCCGTCATGACCAGAAATTAAAATAACTTGAGCACCGGCTTTTGCAACTCCTGCGGCAATTGTTCCAACTCCAGCTTCAGAAACAAGCTTCACAGAAATACGAGCGGCTCTGTTTGCGTTTTTCAAATCGTATATAAGTTGAGCTAAATCTTCTATTGAATAAATATCATGATGAGGAGGAGGTGAAATTAATGAAACGCCTGGTGTTGCATAACGAATTTGTGCAATCCAAGGATAAACCTTTTTGCCAGGTAAATGTCCGCCTTCTCCAGGTTTTGCCCCTTGTGCCATTTTAATTTGAATTTCTTTTGCACTTAATAAATATTCTTCTGTTACACCAAAACGACCTGATGCAACTTGTTTTATTGCGGAATTGTATTCTGTTCCAAGACGCTCTGGTTTTTCACCACCTTCACCAGAATTAGATTTTCCATGAAGATGATTCATTGCTGCTGCCATACAACGATGAGCTTCTTCTGAAATTGAACCATAAGACATGGCACCAGTTTTAAATCGGCGAACAATTTCATCAACAGACTCAACATCATCAATATTAATCTCTTTTCCCTCTGAAAAATCAAATTGCAACATGGCACGCAATGTATGAGGATGTGCATTATCATCAACTAAAGCTGTATATTCCTTAAATTTTGAATAATCACCCTTTTTTGTAGATTCCTGTAAAGCAATAATTGTTTCAGGAGAATATAAATGATCTTCACAAGTTGAAC